>DASQSO010000127.1:0-3061 GCA_035642335.1 Caulobacteraceae bacterium | reverse complement strand
ACGAGGTAGGCCAGAGCCCGGCCACGACGCATAAACACGTCGAGATCATCTACAGGGCTTTCGGCGTTAACAGCCGCGCCGCGCTGATGGCCCTCTGGCTCGCCGGTACGAGCCCACCGGCGCAAGACCGTTGAGCGGCTGTCCCAGCCCGGGCGAAGGTGGCGAGCCGCGACTCCAGGCCCTGCTGATACGCGGTCAAGGCATCGCGCCGCCCTCTAAACCGTCATCCCCCGCTGGAGCGAAGCGGACTGCGAAGCAGAGGCGCGTAGCAGCCAATGCGGGGGACCCATGAACACCGATCAAAGACGGTGATCATGGGTGGCCCGAACAAGTCGGGCCATGACGGCAAAAAAAGAGCGTGGACAATCCCCAAACGCCGGCGCGGCCCCTTCCGACGAACTTCCGACCCGCCACCTTCCAGCGGGGGAGAAGGAATCTCACACGCGAACGGTTCGGTTTGAGCGGGCTTGGCTCCGGGGTCTCAGGTCTTCGATTTGCGGAAGTTGGTCCAGACGACCAGGAAGAAGCCGATCGCCAGCAGCACGGCGCCCCAGCCGGTCCATTGAACGTGGCCAGACATGGCGGCGCCACGCAGGATGTTGAGCCCCTGCAGGATCCAGACGCAGCCCAGCAGAATGGCGACGGCGGCGATGAGATTGTAGACGAGTTTCATGAGGCAGCCCCTTGTGACGCCCCGCGGCGCATGAGTCCCCGCAAGGGTCTAGCATGGCGCGGCTTTGCTGTGCAGGTCGTTAAAATCGTTCGGGCGCATCCGGCATTGACGCGGCGCCCGGCGCTCCCGAGAATCCCGCCCGCAATCGGAGCGCCCCTTTTCATGGCCGAGCGGAACCAGGCGGCCCCAGATCCCGCGACGGCGCGCAACGCGCTGGTGCTGATCGCCGTCGTGGTGACCGGCGCGGCGGTCTATTGGCTGAGCAGCATCCTGACGCCGCTGGCCCTGGCGCTCTTCCTGATGATCATGATCGATTCCTTCGCCCGCGTGCTCCGCCGCCGGCTGAAGTTCCCGCCGATCGCCGCCATGCCGCTGGCCATCCTCATCTCGGTGGGGCTGTTCTGCCTCGCCGCCTTCGTGGTCGCCTCGAACGCCGGCGGCTTCCTCGGCGCGCTCTACGGCTACGAGCCGAGGCTGGACGGCCTGATCGCGCGGCTGGCCGGCGCCTTCGGCGTCGCCGTGCCCCCCACCGTCGCCCAGCTGATCCAGCAGTTGAACCCGGCCATCTATATCGGCCAGATCGCCCAGGCGGTCGAAGGCTTCGCCGCCTCGACCTTCCTGGTGATGATCTATCTGGGTTTCCTGCTCGCCTCGCGGCAGGGCTTCGAGCGCAAGACCGCCAGCCTCTACCGCCATGCGGGCAAACGGCACAACGCCGCGGTGGTCTTCCTGCGGATCAGGAACGGCATCGAGGGCTATCTGTGGGTGCAGACGGTGGCCTGCGCCATCACCGGTCTCGGCTCCTGGGCGGTGATGGCGATGCTTGGCCTGAACAACGCGCTGTTCTGGGCCTTCCTGATCTTCATCGTCGGCTACATCCCGATCATCGGCGGCCTGGTCGGGGTGGCCGCGCCGACCCTGTTCGCCCTGGTGCAGTTCGACGAATGGTGGCGCACGGCGGTCATGGTCGTCGCGTTGCAGACCATCGGCGTCGTGGTCGGCTCGATCGTCTACCCCCGCATGCAGGGCAAGAGCCTGAATATCGATCCGGTGGTGGTGCTGCTGGCGCTCGCCTTCTGGGGCGTGGTCTGGGGCGTGCCGGGGATGATATTGTCGACGCCGCTGACGGTGGTGATGATGGTGGTGCTGGCCCAGTTCGCCGACACCCACTGGATCGCGGTCCTGCTCTCCAGCGACGGCGAACCGCTTGGCGGCGGCCGCACGGTCCAGCCGCCGGCGCATGTCGAAACTCCCCCGACACCGGCCGTGGCGTCGGTTAAGCATTCGTAACAAAATTTCATCGCGCGCGGGGTGGCGACGCCGCGCGGAATACCTATCTGCAACCTGTCCGGAGCTTCCCCCTCTTGGACCGGGGCGCGCGGTCCAGCGATCGGCGCCCTTCAAAGCGAAGGCCATCTCGTCGTCCCCCCCGACGAGAGCCGCGCCGCCGGATGAAGTTTTCTCCGGCGGCGTTCGCTTTTTTAAAGGCCCGCTTTCCGACGGGTAGCGCGCATGCGATTGATCCGCAACATACCGTCGCTAAGGTCGCCGCCATGACCGACCGGCGCGCGACCCTTCCCTCCGCCAGCCCTTCCGCCCGGCAATCGCTCGACGAGACCTTGACCCGCGCCTTCGCCGACGCCCTGGGCGCGGACGCGATCGACCCCGCCCAGACGGCCTTCGTCATCCAGATGGCCGAGGACTACGTCGCTGGCGAGGCGCCCGAGCTGGACGCGGCCCGTCTGGGCGCCAGCCTCGCCGACCTCTGGCGCTTCGCCGGCCATCGCGAGGCCGGCCCCGCCATCCGCATCGTGCGCCAAGGAAGATGAAGTGCTGGTCGCGCATCCAGCTCAGGAAGTCCTGGTACTCCCGCAGCTGCGCGGCGGGCAGGTCGCCGGCGCGCGCGTCCAGTTCGCCGATGGCGCGATCGGTCATGGCCAGCATGGCGCCGTAGTCGCCGACCGCCAAGCGGACGTCGGCCAGGGTCCCGGCGAGGCCGGCGATCAGGGCCGTGGCCTGATCATCGCCCAGCGGGTCGAGAAAGACCTGGATCATCGACTCGCGCGCCGCCTCGCCGACTTCGGTCCTGTCCCCCTTCGCGTCGCGGGCGACGTCGACCACGGCGTGGAACATGGCCTGGATCGGAATGCGGCGTTCGGTGATCTCGCCCATGACGCTGTCGACCAGGAAGGGCTGGTCGGCCTGCACGATGTCCAGCCGGTCGCTGGGGCCAAGGCGGACGATGCGGATGGCCGGTTCGGCGTCGCGGCGGCCGGCGAAGCGCCAGAGGTCGGCGAGGCTGGCGCCCAGGCGGGCCGCGTCCAGCTCGGGCGCCTCCCCCGTGACGTAGTCCTCCGCCATCTGGATGACGAAGGCGCTCTGGGCCGG
>DASQSO010000126.1:0-4773 GCA_035642335.1 Caulobacteraceae bacterium | reverse complement strand
GGCGCCGGCGCTGGCGCGCTACGTGCGAGACCGGGACCGCGGGCGGCCGAAGGCCGCGGCCGTCGGTGTCTTTCTCGGCGGGACGCCGCGCGCCGAGATCGAGGACGCCGCCCGCGGATTCGCCGAGGGCCACGCGCGGCGGATGCTGCGTCCCGACGCCCTGCGCGCCTGGGCTCGCTGGCGTGAGCAGGGCGCGCGCCTGGTCATCGTCACCGCCAGCCCTGAGGAGATCGTCCAGCCCTTCGCGCGCGGACTGGGCGCGGACGTGCTGATCGCCACGCGCCTGGCCTATGACGATCAGGGCCGGCTGACCGGCCGCCTGGACGGTGAGAACTGCCGCGGGCGGGAAAAGGTGCGGCGGCTGAAGGCCGAGTTCGGCCCCGACATGCGTCTGGAGGCGGCGTATGGCGACTCGGAAGGCGACCGCGAGATGCTGGCCATCGCCGACGAACGCGGTCTGAAGGTCTTCCAGGGCACACCCTGAAGCATGCGCCAAAAGCGCGCCTGAGTTCACCAGGGCGCGATCAGCGCCACGACCAGCGCGCCGATCACCACGGTCTTCAGCGCGTAGTAGAGCCGCCGATTGCGCGCCTTCAGGGCCTTGCCGCGGCCGATCAGACGGGCGATGCCGCCGTAGAAGCGGTTGATCGCCCCAATCGGCTCGCCGTCGATGTTCTGGGTGCGGGTGGCGTGCATGACGTGCCGGGTCACCCAGCGATTCAGCGACGCCAAGGGCTCGGCCAGCGGCCGCTCGACATCGCAGAACAGCACCAGCCGCGTCTGGTCCCAGCCATTGTAGGCTTCGTGGACATAGGTCTCGTCGAACATCATGGCCTGACCGTCGCGCCAGTGTTGGCGCTGGCCATCCACCTCGATCCAGCAGCGGTCGTCGTTGCTGGTGATCAGGCCAAGGTGATAGCGCAGGCTGCCGGCGAAGGGGTCGCGGTGACGGCCGAGCCTGCCCTCGGGCGGCAGGGCCGCGAACATGGCCCCGTGGACGCTCGGCGCGCGCTTCAGCAGGGCGACCGAACGCGGGCACCAGTCCTCGGCCGACGCCAGCGGATCGCCGTACCATTTGAGATAAAACCGGGTCCAGCCGCGGCGAAAGAAGGTGTGGAAGCCGACATCGTTGTCGCCGGTCGACGCCGTCACCCTGCCCTGTTGGAGCAGCTGCATGCCTTCCTCGCGGAATACCTGCCAGTTGTCGGTCAGCACCCGCAGTTCAGGGAAGTCGGCCGGGTCCAGGAATGGCCGGTTCGGCGCCCGCGAGAAGGCGTAGACGAGGAGGTTATAGGGGGCGGTGAAGGTCGAATGGTCGCCGAGCTGCCTGGCGAACTTCAGCCGGACCTGGCCGCGATAATGGACAATGGCGGCCATCATCAGGATGAGCAGAATCACCCCGACGCGCAGCACCCAAAATGACTCCAACAGGGCTTGCATGAGCAGCCGACCCGACCCGAATTATCCCCGATAGGTTCTCCTCAACGATCGACCCGTGTCCGGTGGCTTCGCGACTTGGCGAAGGCCCGTCGATCGCTGCATAGTCCGCCAAATAGCTCAGACCTCGAATTTTTCAAGAGGACGCAATGAAGCACGCGACGGCCGTGGCCCTCGACGAGCTCGAGCCGCTGCTGGCGAAGCTGCGCCAGCTGCCTGGGCTGAAGGAACGCTCGCGCGGAATCTTTTATGTGAAGTCGCGCGCCTTCCTGCACTTCCATGAGGATCCCGCCGGCCTGTTCGCCGACATCCGCGGCGCCGACGGCAAGGATTTCGACCGGATCAATGTCGATGCCGACGGGGCGAGAACGGCGCTGTTCAAGCGGGCCAGATCGAGCCTGGCTTAGCCGCGGGGGGGCGATGACGGCGATGAACCCGGCGCTGCGCCCCTAAAGCGCTCTTTTCAGTCGTCCTTCTTGCCGAGCTCGCGCGCGGAATCGACGCGGTCGACGATGCCCCAGGCCTGGGCTTCGTCGGCGCTCATGAAGTGGTCGCGGTCGAGGGTGCGCTCGACCTCCTCATAGGTGCGGCCGCAATGCTTGGCGTAGAGCTCGTTCAGCCGCCGCTTGGTGCGGATGATGTCCTCGGCGTGACGCTCGATGTCCGAGGCCTGGCCGGAGAAGCCGCCCGAGGGCTGGTGCAGCATGACACGCGCGTTCGGCAGGGCGATGCGCTGGCCGGGCTCGCCGGCCATCAGCAGGAAAGAGCCCATGGACGCGGCCATGCCCATGCACAGCGTCGAAACCGGGCTCTTGATGTACTGCATGGTGTCGTAGATGGCGAAGCCGGAGTGCACCATCCCGCCGGGCGAGTTGATGTACATGTCGATCTGCTTCTTCGGGTTTTCCGCTTCCAGGAAGAGCAGCTGGGCGCAGATGAGGGCCGAGACGCCGTCATCGATGGGGCCGTTCAGGAAGATCACCCGCTCGCGTAGCAGGCGCGAGAAGATGTCGAAGGCGCGCTCTCCCCGGCTCGACTGCTCGACCACCATGGGCACGAGGTTCATGCCGGTGGACACAGGATCGCGCATGGATGAACTACCTTTATCTGTGGCGCCGTGCGGCGCTCGTGATGCTGAGCCCCGATATCGCGTGGCCGAGCCCCGGTTGCAAGGAGACCGTCTCGAGCGGAGCCCGAGATCAACCCCATCCGCTCATTCCCGCCTTCGCAGGAATGAGTTGTTCAGCTCTTGGTCTTGGCGGCCTTCGCCTTTGTGGGGGCCTTGGCGGCCGGCTCAACCTCGGCAGCCTCAGCCTTGGCGGCCTTGGGGGCGGTCTTGGCCGGTTTCGCTTCGGCTTTGGCGGGCTTGGCTTCGGCCTTGGCGGGCTCGGCCTTCTTCGCCTTGGCGGGCTTGGCCGGTTCCGGCTTGACCGGCTCGGACTGGGCCGCTTCGGCGGCCGGTTCAGACACGGCATTCGCCCCGGCTGTTTTGGCCGGCTTGGCGGCCTTTTCCGGCTTGGCCGCGTCGTCGGACGCGGCGCCATAGGCCTCGGGCAGATCGTCGTCCTTCAAGAGGTCTTCCTTGGAGACCGCCTTGTCGGTGATCTGGGCCAGGCCGAACAGCAGGTCGACGACCTTGTCCTCATAGACCGGGGCCCGCAGCGTCGCCTGGGCGTTGGGGCTCTGGCGCAGCTGATCGAACACTTGCTGCTCCTGGCCGCGATAGCGCATGGCCTCGGCGCGCATGGCTTGGGCCAGCTCGTCGTCGTTGACGGTGATCTCGTGCTTGCGGCCGATCTCGGCCAGGACCAGGCCCAGCCGCACCCGACGCTCGGCGATCTTGCGATACTCGGCCTTGATCTGATCCTCCGACTTGCCCTCGTCCTCCGGCGACAGGCCGCCCTCGGCCTGGTCGGCCAACACCTGGCGCCAGATCACCTCGAACTCGGCATCCTTGTCGCGAAGATGGCCCGCCGGATAATCGGCTGGGAAGGTCACCTTGATCGTCAACTCGGCGCCGGGCGCGGCGCCGATCAGCTGTTCCTCGAAGCCGGGGATGAACCGGCCGTCGCCGAGCACCAGCCGGGCGTCCTCGGCCTTGCCGCCCTCGAACGCCTCGCCGTCGACGCGGCCGAGGAAGTCGATGACCAGCTGGTCGCCGGACTTGGCCTTGATGGTCTTGCCGGTGCGCGGCGCATAGGTGCGCGCCTGCTGGGCCAGGTCGGCCAGGGCCGCATCGACATCCTGTTCGGTCGGCTCGTGCACCGGCCGCACCAGCGTCAGGGTGGCCGCGTCGATCGGTTCGAACTCGGGCATCACCTCCACGGCGAGTTCGTAGGCGAGGTCGGCCTGGCCGGCCAGCACCTTGTCCATGTCGGACTCGGGCTTCAGGTCCGGCTGCGAGGCGACCCGAAGTTGGTTGTCGTCCAGCACCTTCTGGCTGGTTTCGCTCAGGGTCTGCTCGACCACCTCGCCCATCAGTGAGCGGCCGTAGATGCGGCGGACGTGGGCCGCCGGCACCTTGCCGGGGCGAAAGCCCTTCAGGTTGAGCCGCGGCGCGATCTCGGCGATGCGGGCGTCGAGCTTCTGGCCCAGCTCCTGGGCCGAAATCGAAACCCCGTAGATGCGGCTGAGGCCTTCGCCTGATTTTTGAACGATCTGCATCGACATCTGAAACTTCCGAACGAGAACGAGCGCCGACTTGGCGCTACAGCCCAAACGTAAGCCGCCGCCGAAGATGCGGCGGCGGAAAACGCGCGCCCTTATGTCATGCGCGCCGCCCGGGACCAAGCGCAAAGGAAAATGGTGCGGACGAGAGGACTCGAACCTCCACGGGTCACCCCGCCAGAACCTAAATCTGGTGCGTCTACCAGTTCCGCCACATCCGCGTTCCGGGAGGGTAGTTAGCTCAGAGCGGCGGGCGCGCCAACCGCTCCCCAATCAAGCCGCGCTGGAAACCTTATGTCCGGTCCTGGCCGTTAAGACGATCCCCAACGCCTTCATGACGGCGATGGTCGTCCTCACGCGGCTAGCTCGACTCCCAGCAGTCGGGCGAATTTCCGGTCGAAGGTGACAGTGCGCTCGCAGCCATGGGCCTTGCCGACTTCGTGCAGCAGAGTGTCGGCGAGATCGAGATGAGGCTGGGCGATCGCGGCCGCCACGGCCGTGGCTTGCTCGACCAGGATCGTCGGGCTGGCGATCAGTTCGGCGACAATCGAGGCCACTTGGTCGCGGGTGCATCCGTAGACACGATCCAGCACCCAACTCAGCTCGACGAGGACGACCAGACCGACAAACCCCGGTTCGGCGGGGGTCAGAGTCTCCTCAATGATACGC
>DASQSO010000125.1:0-2866 GCA_035642335.1 Caulobacteraceae bacterium | reverse complement strand
ACGGCAGAGCTCGTAAGACTTTGAACCACGAAAAACACGAACGAACACGAACGGCCGCTTCGCGGCCAAAATGACCTCGGATGGGCGTCTGAGCGGTACTCAAACCAACCGCATATGAGCCACTCGCTCTTGTTCGTGTTCGTTCGTGTTTTTCGTGGTTGATAAATGAGCCTGGCCGCTTCGCGGCAATTCCCAGCTATACCCTGGCCGCCGACATCCGCATCAGCACGCCGAGCAGGTGCGCATAGCCGCGGGCGTCATCGATGGCGCGGTGGGTATGCGCGTGGTTTCCGAGCCATTCGGGCGGGAAGGAACTGGGCTGGCAGTCCCAGGGTGGACGACCCGTGACGCCGGCGGCGAAGGACTTGAGGCAGAGGCCGGAGCCGTCGAACAGCCGGTCCATGGCGTAGTGGCCCTCGACCAGTGCGTGAGGCGTGAACCGCCGCAGATAATAGTCGATCCAGCCGCCGTCGAAGGCGATCGGATAGGCGGTGAACACGCGCCCGACCTCAAAGGCCCCGACCCAGGCGACATAGTCCGCCATCACCTGTTCCGGCGGCCTAGGGGCCGTGGTCGCCGCCGCCCAGGCCTCGCCCTGCGTCTGGAACCAGGCATAGGTCTCGGGGTCGTGCTCGGCGCCCGGCAGTTGCGTGAGCACCGCGTCGAAAACGCCCCTCTCCTCGCCCTTGGCCGTCACCGCCACCGAAGCGAAGGAGATCATTGAGTTGCGGCCGGGCGTCGGGCCATCGGCCTCGATGTCGGTGACGATGTAGACCGCCTCGGCCATCGGGCGCTGATTATTCATTGGACGGACTCCAGCATGCTTGTTGCGGCCAACGTCTGGCGGCCGCCGGCGACTTTGGCGCGGGCGTCGGCCGGGACTAGGATGCGCGGCCGCTGCCCCATCCGCCTCACGGATCGTCCATGCCCGATCGTCCCGACTTCATCGCCCACTGGACCGACCTTGAGGGCGAGGACGACAGTCACTATCCGGGCGACTCGGAGCTGATGTCCATCGGCGCGCCGCTTGGCCGCGCCCTCGGCCTGACCCGCATCGGCATCCACCACGAGCGCCTGGCGCCCGGCCGCCGCACCTCCTACCCCCACGCCGAAAGCGCCGAGGAGGAATTCGTCTTCGTGCTCGAAGGCCGCCCCGAGGTCTGGCTCGACGGCCATCTGCACGCGTTGCGGCCGGGCGATTCGGTGGCCTTCCCGGCGGGGACGGGCATCTGCCATACCTTCCTGAACAACACCGCCGGGGAGGTGCGCCTCTTGGTGATCGGCGAGGCGAACAAGACCGAGAACCGCGTCCACTATCCGCTCAACCCGGTCCATGAGGCGACCCGCGAGGATCGCTGGACCGATGTGCCGCCGCGCGACCTCGGTCCCCACGACGGCAAGGCCCGCGCGCCCGGTTGAAGCGGCGCCTTCACCGGCGCGCGCGAATAGCTACATAGTGACCCCAAGACCCATGGCCGCCGGCCGCATCTGAAAGCTTCCTATGTCCGCCCGTGAAATCGAGCCGCGTTCCGTCCGTTGCGCCATCATCGGCTCCGGCCCCGCCGGCTACACCGCCGCCGTCTACGCCGCCCGCGCACTGCTGGAGCCGGTGCTGATCGCCGGCCTCGAGCCCGGCGGCCAGCTGACCATCACCACCGACGTCGAGAACTATCCGGGCTTCGCCGACGTGATCCAGGGGCCCTGGCTGATGGAGCAGATGCGCGCCCAGGCCGAGCATGTCGGCGCCGAGATCATGAACGACATCGTCGTCAAGGCGGACCTTTCCGAGCGGCCGTTCCGCCTGACCTGCGATTCCGGCGCGGTGCTGCTGGCCGAGACGGTGATCATCTCCACCGGCGCCCAGGCCAAGTGGCTGGGGCTGGACTCGGAAAAGACCTTCCAGGGCTTCGGAGTCTCGGCCTGCGCCACCTGCGACGGCTTCTTCTATCGCGGCAAGGAGGTGATGGTGATCGGCGGCGGCAACACAGCGGTCGAGGAGGCGCTGTTCCTGACCAACTTCGCCTCCAAGGTCACCGTCGTGCACCGCCGCGACGAGTTCCGCGCCGAGCGCATCCTGCAAAACCGCCTGTTCGCCCATCCGAAGATCGAGGTGGTCTGGAACACCGCCGTCGAGGCGGTGCTGGGCGTGGACAACCCGCGCGGCGTCACCGGCGTCGCCCTGCGCGACGTCAAGACCGGCCTCATCACCGAGCGGTCCTGCGACGGGGTCTTCGTCGCCATCGGCCACGCCCCCGCCTCGGCCCTGTTCAAGGGCCAGCTGGACATGGACGCCGCCGGCTATCTGCATGTGAAGCCCGGCACGACCGCCACCGCCGTCCACGGGGTGTTCGCCGCCGGCGACGTCACCGACGACGTCTACCGCCAGGCGGTCACCGCCGCCGGCATGGGCTGCATGGCCGCGCTCGAGGCGGTCCGCTTCCTGGCCGAGGAGGACCACAGGAAGGCCCACCACCCGCTCCCCCACGCGGAGGCGGAGAAGATCGGGGTGTGGTGATAAGGTTGCGCTTGCGGTCCAAAAGATACACCTAGGGTCGTTCAACCCCGTATCGAGCCCGCAAGCCCCTCCCCCATGAAGTTCCTCGACCAGTGCAAAGTGTTCGTGCGCTCGGGCGACGGCGGGGCGGGGGCGGTGTCGTTCCGGCGCGAGAAGTTCATCGAGTACGGCGGCCCCGACGGCGGCGACGGCGGCCGCGGCGGCGACGTCTGGATCGAGTCGGTGGAGGGGCTGAACACGCTGATCGACTTCCGCTACCAGCAGCATTTCAAGGCCAAGACTGGAATGCACGGGATGGGCCGCAATCGCGCTGGCGGCCGCGGCGCCGACGCGGTCCTGAAAGTGCCGGTC
>DASQSO010000124.1:0-2094 GCA_035642335.1 Caulobacteraceae bacterium | reverse complement strand
AGCGGTCGCGGCTCAAGTCCGACTTGCGGATGAAAGCGGTCATCGGCGCTTCGTCTTCGCCGAACTTGACCTCGATGCCGCCTGAGGTGACCTCGATGACCTGCACGGTGACGGTCTGGCCCTTCTTGTAGGTGTCCTGGGCCATCGGATCGCCGCCGAGCTGCTTGACGCCCAGCGAGATGCGTTCCTTCTCCACGTCGACGTCGAGCACCTTGGCCTTGACCATCTCGCCCTTCTTGTAGCGCTGGATGGCTTCCTCGCCCGGCGCGTTCCAATCGAGGTCGGTCAGGTGCACCATGCCGTCGATTTCGTTCTCGAGGCCGAGGAAGAGGCCGAATTCGGTGGCGTTCTTGACTTCGCCCTCGACGGTCGAGCCGACCGGGTGGGCGGCCACGAAGGCCTCCCAGGGATTGTCCATGGCCTGCTTCAGGCCCAGCGAGACGCGGCGCTTGGAGGCGTCGACGTCCAGGACGACCACCTCGACCTCCTGGCTGGTGGAGACGATCTTGCCCGGGTGCACGTTCTTCTTGGTCCAGGACATCTCGGAGACGTGCACAAGTCCCTCGACACCGGCCTCCAGCTCCACGAAGGCGCCGTAGTCGGTGATGTTGGTGATGCGGCCGGTGAACTTGGCCCCGACCGGATACTTGGCCTCGACGCCGTCCCAGGGGTCGGACTGCAGCTGCTTCATGCCCAGCGAGATGCGCTGGGTGTCGGGGTTGATCTTGACGATCTGCACCTTGACCGTGTCTCCGACGGCCAGGACCTGGCTGGGGTGGGAGACGCGCTTCCAACTCATGTCGGTGACGTGCAGCAGGCCGTCGATGCCGCCGAGGTCGACGAACGCCCCGTAGTCGGTGATGTTCTTGACCACGCCTTCGCGGACTTCGCCCTCCGCTAGCTGGCTGACCAGTTCGGTGCGCTGTTCGGCGCGGGCTTCTTCGAGGATGGCGCGGCGGGAGACGACGATATTGCCGCGCGGCCGGTCCATTTTCAGGATGGCGAACGGCTGTTCCTTGCCCATCAGCGGGCCGACGTCGCGCACCGGGCGGATGTCGACCTGACTGCCGGGCAGGAAGGCCGAGGCGCCGCCGAGATCGACGGTGAAACCGCCCTTCACGCGACCGATGATCGAGCCCATCACCGGCTCGTTCAGGGCATAGACGCCTTCCAGGCGGGTCCAGGCCTCCTCGCGGCGGGCCTTGTCGCGGCTGATCACCGCCTCGCCAAGCGCGTTTTCCACGCGCTCGAGGAAGACCTCGACGTCGTCGCCGATCTTGACGGTCGGCTTGCCAGCGTCATCGACGCCGAATTCCTTCACCTGGATGCGGCCTTCGGTCTTCAGGCCCACATCGATGATGGCGAAATCCTTCTCGATTCCGACCACCTTGCCCTTGACCACGGAGCCTTCCATGAAGTCGCGCCCGCCGAAGGATTCATCCAGCAGGGCCGCGAAATCGTCGCGGGACGGGCTCATGCTCATATCGTCAGCCATTCAAAGTCTTTCGTCTTTTCAAAGCGGCAAGCTGGCGTGACGCGCCATCGCGTCCGCATCTCTATCCCGCGGGTCTATCGGATCGTTTGGCGAAGAGCGCGTGGACGGTCGGCCAAGAACAGTCGGCTGTCTTCACGCACATGGCCCGCGGGCGGCGAGGGAAGGCGCGTTTGGATTGCCTAGCGGGAGACTTCCCACCGGGCTCGCGCCGCCTCGACGATACGGCGGGCCGCATCGGCGGCCTGTTCTATAGTCATTTCAGTGGTGTCCAGCAAGACGGCGTCGTCCGCCCGGCGCATGGGCGAGTCGGCGCGGCGGGCGTCGTCGGCGTCGCGCCGGGCGATGTCGGCGAGGATGTCGGCCTCGCTGACGGCGTCCGCCGTCCCGCGCAGCTGCAGCCAGCGGCGTCGCGCGCGCGCCTGGGCCGAGGCGGTGACATAGAGCTTGGCCGGCGCCTCGGGCGCGATCACCGTGCCGATGTCGCGGCCGTCGATCACCGCCCCGCCCGGCTGGCGGGCGAAGTCGCGCTGGAACTGGCGGAGGGTCTCGCGGACGCCCGGGTGCACGGCGACGCGGCTGGCGGCGGCGCCGGCCTTAAG
>DASQSO010000123.1:0-6251 GCA_035642335.1 Caulobacteraceae bacterium | reverse complement strand
GCCCGGCGGCGATCAGGTCGGCCAGGGCGGGAACAGCGAAATCCGGGGTGCCGAGGAAGGCGAGGCGCATGTCAGGCGTTTAGCCGGGCCGGCGCGCCGGCGGAAGCCGCGGCCGTTAGGCGGCGTCGGCTTCGCGGGTAGCCTTCTTGACCTTGGAGACGGCGCGTTCGCGCTTCAAGCGCGACAGGTGGTCGATGAACAGGACCCCGTCGAGATGGTCCATCTCGTGCTGGATGCAGACGGCGAAGACACCCTCGGCGTCCTCCTCGATGGTCTCGCCCGCATAGTTCATGTAGCGCAGCTTCACGAAGGCCGGCCGCTCGACCTCGTCATAGATGTCCGGCACCGACAGGCAGCCCTCCTCGTAGGGCTGGGTCTCTTCCGACGCCCAGAGGATTTCCGGATTGACGAAATAGCGCGGCTGGCGCTCGCCGTCGCGATGGTCGAGGTCCATGACGATGACGCGGACGGGCTCGCCGACCTGGATGGCGGCCAGGCCGATGCCGGGGGCCGCGTACATGGTCTCCAGCATGTCGTCCATCAGCGCGCGCAAGCCGTCGTCCACCACCGCGACGGGAGCGGAGACGGTCTTCAGGCGCGGGTCTGGAACGACCAGGATGTCGCGAATAGCCATTGCGGTCAGGTAGGTTAGCTAGCGCGAACCGTCAAGATCGGCGGCTCTTCCGGGGCGGGGTCCGCCGCCAGTTTCGACAGCGATCGCGGAGCGGTTTCGATGGGATCGACCACCGCCATGGTCTTGCCCTCGTGATCGACGGCCAGGTCTTCGAACCGCCTCGCCTGGGTCAGCACCTGGCTCTCCAGCGAGCCGACGAAGGCGTTGTAGCGGCCGACGGCGGCGTCCAGCGCCTTGCCGACGCCGGCGACGTGGCCGCCCATGACCGACAGCCGCTTGTAGAGCTCGCGGCCGAGGATGGCGATCTGGTCGGCATTCTTCGCCTGCTCCTCGACCCGCCAGCCATAGGCGATGGCCTTGCACAGGGCGAAGAGGGTGGTCGGCGTCACCAGCACCACGCGCCGCTCCATGGCCTCGCTCATCAGCTCCGGCAGGCGTTCCAGAGCAGCCGCCAGGAAACTGTCGCCGGGGACAAACATGGCGACGAAATCCGGCGAGCCCTGTTTGGGGAACTGGTCCCAATAGGCGCGGGCGGCCAGGCCGGTCATATGGCTGCGCACGCTCTGGGCGTGGCGGGCCAGCGCCGCCTCGCGGGCCGCGTCATCGACGGCGTCCTGGGCGTCGAGGAAGGCGTTCAGCGAGCATTTGGCATCGATGACGAAGACCCCGCCGCCGGGCATGCGCACGACGACATCGGGCCTGCGGCGGCCTTCCTCGCCCTCGACCGAGACCTGCTCCTCGAAGTCGAATCGGTTGGTCAGGCCGGCCATTTCCAGCACGTTGCGGAGGGTCTGTTCGCCCCAGCGGCCTTGCACGCCGGCGCCGCGCCTGAGCGCCGCCGAGAGCTTGCGCGCCTCGGCCTGGGTGTCGACGGAGGCCTGCATCAGGGCGGCGATCTGGGCTTTCAGCCCGCCGGTCTCCTCGGCGCGGGCCTTCTCCACCGCCGCGACCTGAGCCTGGAACTTGGCCAGCGTCTCGGAGACCGGCTTGAAGGTCTCCGCCGCGCGGCTGATCAGTTGGCTGGTGGCCAGTTCGGCGGCCTGGGCGGCGCGGGCGGGTGTGTTCTCCTCGTTGAGCCGGATCCGTTCGCGCGCGGTCGCCAGCGCGCTCTGCGCCCGCATCAGGGCAAGCAGAATCGCGCCCAAGCCGCCGAGCAGGACCAGGACGATCAGACTGAGGACCAGGGTGGCGTTCATGGTCCGTTCGATTTAGCCGGAGTCGGCGACCAGGCCAAGCGCGGTCAGTCCGCGGTCGGGCGCCGGGCCCGAAGCGCCTGGGCGATGGTGCCATCGTCCAGCCAGTCCAGCTCGCCGCCCACCGGCACGCCGCGGGCGAGGCTGGTGACCGACACATTGGCCCTGGCCAGCCGCTCGGCCAGGTAGTGGGCGGTGGTCTGGCCGTCGACCGTGGCCGGCAGGGCCAGGATGATCTCGCGGACCTCGCCGCCTTGCGCGCGGGCGACCAGCTCGTTGACCCGCAGCGCCTCGGGGCCGCGCCCGTCCAGGGCCGACAGCAGCGCGCCCAGCACGTGGTAGCGGCCTCTATATGAGCCGCCGCGTTCCAGCGCCCAGAGCGCGCCCACCTCCTCGATGACGCAGATCAGGCCGCCGTCGCGGGTGGGGTCGGCGCAGACGGCGCAGGGGTCGCTGGTGTCCAGCGCGCCGCAGATCGAGCAGGCCTTCACCCGGTCCGCCGCCTCGGCCATGGCCTGGCCGAGCGGCCGCAGCAGCTGGTCGCGCTTCTTCAAAAGCGCCAGCGCCGACCGGCGAGCCGAGCGGGGCCCGAGGCCCGGCAGCTTGGCGAGCAACGCGATCAGCCGCTCGATCTCGGGTCCGGCGGATACGGCCAAGATCAGGAAAGGCCAGGAAAGCCGGGCAGGCCGCCGAATGGCCCGGCTATGGCCCGCATGGCCTCGGCCTGGGCCGCGTCGAGCTTGCGCTTGGCGTCGGCGTGGGCGGCGACCAGGAGGTCGGCCAGGATCTCGCCCTCGCCGGCGGTCAGCAGCGCGTCGTCGATGGTGACTCCGGTCAGCTCGCCCGAGCCTTTCAGGGTCAGCTTGACCATGCCGGCGCCGGCGACCCCGTCGGCGGTCGTCTCGGCGAGCCTGGCCTGGGCCTCGGTCAGCTTCTGCTGCATGGCCTGCGCCTGTTTCATGAGCGCGCCCAGATCCTTCATCGCCGCCTTTCCTTTCCTAAAACCGGTCGCCATCATATCGAGCGCCGCATCGAGCGCGACCGAAAGATCGGCGGGGTGCGCGGGAGACGACATGGCCAGCCACATCGCCCTGCTCCGGGCCGTCAATGTCGGCGGCCGCGGCCTTAAGATGGGCGATCTGGCCGCCTTCGCCAGGGACCTGGACCTTGGCGAGCCGCGAACCCTGCTGCAAAGCGGCAACCTGGTGTTCGAAAGCCCAGCCAGGGGCACCGCGGCCCTGGAGCGCCGTCTGGAGGCCGAGGCGGAAAAGCGTTTCGGCTTTCCGATCGACTTCATGGTCCGCTCAGCGGCGGAGTGGCGGGCGCTGATGAGGGCCAATCCGTTCACTGCCGCCGCCCGCGACGACCCGGCTCATCTGCTGGTCATGCCGCTGAAGGCCGCGCCGGCCAAGGGCGCGCTGGAGAGGTTGCGCGCCGCGATCAAGGGACCTGAAGTGGTCGACGTGACCGTCCGCGACGCCTACCTGGTCTATCCCGACGGCATCGGCCGCTCGAAACTGACCCTCACCGTGATCGAGAAGGCGCTCGGCGTGCGAGGGACGGCGCGGAACTGGAACACGGTGGTCAAGCTGGCCGAAATGCTGGCGGGCTGAAAGACTTCTCCCAGAGGGAGAGGTTTGCGAGCGTTAGTCCTCGTCGGCCTCGGCGGCCTCTTCCGCCGGCGGCGCTTCGGGGGCGGCTATTTTCCGTACACCGACGATTTCCGTACCGGGGAAGGCCTGCATCACCGTTTGCACGAACGGATCGGCGGCCACGTCGTCCAGCGCCGCTTTTTCTTCGCGTTTCTGACGTTCCCAGGCGCTTTCGGCGCCGCCGCCGCCTTCGGCCGCCACCAGCCAGGGCTGGCCTGTCCATTCCTTCAGGCGCGCCACCAGCCGGCCGGCCAGGTTGGCGGGCGCTCCGGGCGCCGGCTCGAAGGTGATGGCGCCGGGGCGGAAGCTGATCGGGCGCATGAAACGGTCGACGTCCAGCTTCAGGCTGATGTCGCGCCTGGCCTCGATCAGGCCGAGCACGTCCTCGAAAGATTGCGGCGCGGCCAGCGCGGTCGGAGCGTTCCGCGGGGCCGGCGCGACCATCCGCGCCGTCGCCGCGCCGCCGCCGGTTGGCGGCCCGGCTTGGCCGCCGCCGGCGGGCTGCCCGGCAATCATCGCCGTATCGCGGTCGCGCAACGCCTTCAGGGCCTCTTCCGGCCCCGGCAGGTCGGCGGCGTAGCAGAGGCGCAGCAGCGCCATCTCCACCGCCGCCTTCGGGTCCGGCGCGCGCCTGGCCTCGTCGTGGGCGCGCAGCAGCATCTGCCAGACCCGGGCCAGGGTCCCGGCCGAGGCCTGGGCGCCGACCGCGGTCAGCCGCGCCGCCTGGTCCTTGGGCAGGCCAAGCACGTCGGGGCCGAGCGCCTTGGCCAGGGCCGCGCCATGGGCGTGCTCGAGCAGGTCGAGCATCACCACCACCGGGTCGGCGCCAAGGCCATAGAGGCCGGCGAAAGCCCGCAGCGCCTCGGCGGCGCGGCCCCGCATGGCCAGCTCGAACAGCTCTATGGTCTGGGCGCGGTCGGCCAGACCCAGCATGTCGCGGACCGCGGCGGCGGTGACCATCTGGCCGTCGTCGGCCTGGACGATGGCCTGGTCCAGCAGCGACTGGGCATCGCGCACCGAGCCCTCGGCGGCGCGGGAGATCAGCGCCAGGCCCTCGGGCTCGATCCTTGCCCCCTCGGCGGCGGCGATGTCGGCCAGGTTCCTGGCGATCACCTCCGGCTCGACCCGGCGCAGGTCGAACCGCTGGCAGCGGGACAGGATGGTCACGGGGACCTTTCGGATCTCGGTGGTGGCGAAGATGAACTTGGCGTGCGGCGGCGGCTCCTCAAGCGTCTTCAAGAGCGCGTTGAAGGCCGCGGTCGACAGCATGTGCACTTCGTCGATGATGTAGACCTTGTAGCGGGCCTCGACCGGAGCGTAGCGCACGCCGTCGATCAGCTCGCGCATCTCGTCGACCTTGGAGCGGCTGGCGGCGTCAAGTTCCAGCACGTCCATATGCCGGCCTTCGATGATGGCGCGGCAGTGGGCGCCCTCGACGCCCAGGTCCAGGATCGGCTGGTCGATCCCGTCGGCCTGGTAGTTGAGCGCGCGGGCCAATAGCCGGGCGGTGGTGGTCTTGCCGACGCCGCGCACGCCGGTGAGCATGAAGGCGTGGGCGATGCGGCCGGTGGCGAAGGCGTTGGTCAGGGTGCGGACCATGCTCTCCTGGCCGATCAGATCGTGGAAGGTGCGCGGCCGATATTTGCGCGCCAGGACCTGATAGCCGTCGCCGGCGTCGGGCTGAGGCGTCGGCGCGCCGCCGAACATATCGGCCGTCGCCTCGTCCGGTTCCGGCGCTTCGACCATGTCGGCGGGCGGCTGATCGTCCATTCAAATCCCGGCGGAACGAGGGTGGAGGCTGAACGGCGACCCGGAGCGAAACTCGTTGTGGCTGCTTCCTTCCGGACCTGACCAGGTTGGCGAGGACTCCGCCCGCCGCCAGCCTCCGCTCCCAATATCGCGGGGCGGGGCGATCGACGCAAGGCCCGCACGCCCTATCGCAACGCCAAAGCTGACGAACCGCTTTTGGCGGGTTAAGAGCGATGCATGCCCCTGAACGCCTTCACCAACACCTTCGCCGGCAACCCGCTCGACCGGGTGAGTTACAAGCGAAGCGACCCGGACTGGATCGACGCTCAGCTGGAAAATCCAGAGACCCTCGCCGTGGCGCTGTGGAACGGCAAGCCGCTGATCGAGGACGCCCCGGGGCCCGACAAGGCGCTGCGCATCGCCTACCTGCCCATCGGCCTGGGGCGCGAGGTGGCCGGCGGCGACCAGCGGGTGCTGTTCCTGGGTCTGTGGAAGGAAACCGCGGTCTTCGCCATCGACCTGGAGAGCGCGCTGGATCCGGCGGAAGGGCCGCTGTCCGGCTTCGGCCGATTCGAGGACCTGCGGGCGACGGCGCTGCGGCTGCCGCCGGGCGACGCGGCCATATTGGCCACCGCCAAGAGCGTGTTCGAATGGCGCCGCAGGCACGGCTTCTGTTCGGCCTGCGGCGAGCCGACCCTGGCCATCGAGGGCGGCTGGAAACGGGTCTGCGAAAGCTGCCGCACCGAGCACTTCCCACGCACCGACCCGGTGGTGATCATGCTGCCGACCTTTGGCGAGCGCTGCCTGCTCGGCCGGCAGTCGGTCTGGCCCAAGGGCATGTATTCGGCCCTGGCCGGCTTTCTGGAGCCCGGCGAGAGCATCGAGGAGGCCTGCGCCCGCGAGGTGAAGGAAGAGGCGGGTCTCAGCACCACCAGGGTGCGCTATCACTCGACCCAGCCCTGGCCCTATCCGTCATCGCTGATGATCGGGCTGATCTGCGAGGTCGAGGACGATCAGGCGGTC
>DASQSO010000122.1:0-4285 GCA_035642335.1 Caulobacteraceae bacterium | reverse complement strand
GCTGGTGCTGACCCCGACCCTATTCGAAACTCGCAACTATGAATACGGTTGCGGCTGCTACCTGTTTCGAAAGCGCTGAGCGATCGGGCCGCTACGTTGGGAGAGAAGAGATTTGAGCGAGCGCCGCAAGACCGCGCTGATTACCGGGGTGACCGGCCAGGACGGCGCCTATCTGGCCGAGCTGCTGCTGGCCAAGGACTATGTCGTGCACGGGGTGAAGCGCCGCGCGTCGTCGTTCAACACCGGCCGCGTCGATCACCTCTACCAGGACCCGCATGAGGCCGATCCTCGCTTTGTGCTGCATTTCGGCGACATGACCGACGCGACCAACCTGATCCGCATCGTGCAAGAGACCCAGCCGGACGAAATCTATAACCTGGCCGCCCAGAGCCACGTGCAGGTCAGCTTCGAGACCGCCGAATACACCGCCAACGCCGACGGCATCGGCACGCTGCGGCTGCTGGAGGCGATCCGCCTTTTGGGCTTGGCCGAAAAGACCCGCTTCTACCAGGCCTCGACCTCCGAGCTGTTCGGCAAGGCGCGGGAGGTCCCGCAGCGCGAGACCACCCCCTTCTATCCGCGCAGTCCCTATGGCGCCGCCAAGCTCTATGCCTATTGGATCGTGGTGAACTATCGCGAGGCCTATGGGCTGCACGCCTCCAACGGCATCCTGTTCAATCACGAGAGCCCGCGGCGCGGCGAAACCTTCGTGTCGCGCAAGGTCACCCGCGCCGTGGCCAGCATCAAGCTCGGCCTGACCGACCGGCTCTATCTCGGCAATCTCGACGCCAAGCGCGACTGGGGCCACGCCCGCGACTATGTCCGCGGCATGTGGCTGATGACCCAGCAGGACGAGCCGGACGACTATGTGCTGGCCACCGGCGAGACCCACGCGGTGCGCGAACTGGTCGAACTGGCCTTCGCCGAGACCGGCGTGCGCATCGAATGGCGCGGCGAGGGCGTCGACGAGACCGGGATCGACGCCTCCAGCGGCCAGGTCCGCGTGGCGGTCGATCCGCGCTATTTCCGTCCCACCGAGGTCGACCTTTTGATCGGCGACCCGTCCAAGGCGCACAATCGCCTGGGCTGGGCGCACGAGATCGGCTTCGAGTCCCTGGTCGCCGAGATGGTGGCCGCCGACCTGGCCGCCGTCAGCCAGGAGGCGCGCCGCCGTGGCGAGTGAGCCGCTGTACGATCTGGCCGGCAAGCGAGTCTGGGTCGCCGGCCACCGCGGCATGGTGGGCGCGGCCCTGGTCCGGCGATTGGCGCGAGAGGACTGCGAGATCCTCACGGCGACCCGCGAGGCGCTCGACCTGCGCCGCCAGGCCGATGTCGAGGCCTGGGTCACCGATGCGAAACCGCAAGCCGTCTTCCTCGCCGCCGCGCGGGTGGGCGGCATCCTGGCCAATGACAGCTACCCGGCCGAATTTCTGCACGACAACCTGGTCATCGAGACCAACGTCATCGAGGCGGCGCGGCGGAACGGCGTCGAAAAGCTGCTCTTCCTCGGCTCAAGCTGCATCTATCCAAAGGAAGCGCCGCAGCCGATCGACGAGGACGCCCTGCTGACCGGGCCGCTCGAGCCGACCAACGAATGGTACGCCATCGCCAAGATCGCCGGCCTGAAGCTGGCCCAGGCCTATCGCCGCCAGCACGGCTGCGACTTCATCTCGGCCATGCCGACCAATCTCTACGGCCCGGGCGACAATTTCGACCTGCAAACCAGCCATGTGCTTCCGGCCCTGATGCGTAAGGCCCATGAGGCCAAGCTGGGCGGCGCCGCGTCGATGACCATCTGGGGTTCGGGCGCGCCCCGGCGCGAGTTCATGCATGTCGACGACTGCGCCGACGCCCTGGTCTTCCTGATGCGGCATTATTCCGGCGACGGACATATCAATGTCGGCGTCGATGACGACGTCACCATCCTGGAGCTGGCCGAACTGATCCGCGAGGCCGTCGGCTATCGCGGCGGGATCGTCCGTGACGAGAGCAAGCCAGATGGCACGCTCAGGAAACTGATGAGTTCACGGCGCCTGAACGGGCTCGGATGGTCGCCGTCGATCGGACTGCGGGACGGGCTGGCCGGGACCTATCGCTGGCTGCTCGATAACGAACCAGCGGCCAAGGGCATGGCGCGCGCGACCTAGCGCATCATCCGTCCAAACCAAATCGCTCGCGCGTGAGCTTCCTCCTCTCGCGGGAGAAGGCAGCCCCCTGGAAGGGGGGCGGAGCCGCGCCGACCTCTAAACCGTCATCCCCGCAGGAGCGAAGCGGAATGCGGGGGATCCATGAACACCTGATCAAAGACGGTGATCATGGGTGGCCCAAACAAGAGTCGGGCCATGACGGAAAAAATAGAGCCCGAACGACTCGGTCTTGATATCGCCCTAGAACCGGGACGCCAGACCCGCCTGCGTCTCGGCCCGCGCGGCGCGCTCGATGTCCAGTCTTGGCGCGCCGGCGACCACGGCCCGCGCGCCGGGGCCATCCCAGCCGTCTCTCGCCGGCCTGGGTTCGGCCCGGTCGCCTTCCCGCGGGCCGAGCGCGTCCCCCGCCAGACTGGCGCCCGTCTCGAAGCCGTAGATCTCGTCCAGCCGGCGCGCCGCTCGCGGCGTCATGCCGAACGCGTCGCGAAAGTGCCGGTTGAATTGCGACAAGTCATTGAAGCCCACCGAGATGGCGATGTCGGCGATGGTTTGCCGCGGCCGGCGGTTCGACGCGAAGGCGACCCGCGCGGCGTCCAGCCGAAGCCCGATCAGCGCCTCCCGGAACGAGCGCCCGGTCAGCCGCATCAGCTTGTGGGCGTAACGAACCGAGATGGACAGGTCGTCGGCCAAGGTCTGCGGGTCGAGTTGCGGGTTGGAGAAGTTGCGCCGCAGATAGCCGACGATGCTCGCGGCGCGCGACGCGGCGAGGTCGGAGAGCGCCACCGCCGGCTGCGGCCGCTGCGCCACGACCAGCGCCACCAGCCCGCCGAGAACGTCCACGAAGCCCGGCGGCTGCGGCGAGCCGCAGGCTTTTCCCAGGCCGACGATCAGGTCGTACAGCAGTCTCGACGGCAGGGCGTCTTCGAGCGGCTCGCGACAGGCCGCCAGAGACGCGGCGTCGATGAAGCGCGGAACCAGCAGATGCTGGGGAACCGCGACAGTTGTAATGTGGGCGAAACGTTCGGAGCGGATCTGAACCGCCGGATCCGGCCGGCGAATCACCACCTGGCCGGGCCTCAGGATCTGGATCTCTCCGGAACCGCTCTGGTAGGCCGGCCGGCCCTCCACCACCGCCTGCAACAGGACAAGGCAGGCCGTGTTCTGCGCCGGCCGCTCGTCGCGAAGATGCAAGGGATGGGCGCGGACGTCGATCAAGAGGCCCTCGCCGACGGGGGCGGCATCGTAGCGGCCGGAAAATCCGGCCTCGGGGCCGATGGCGGCGAAAAGTCGGTAAGGACTGTCCTCGCATGCGCGCCGCCAGACCTCGGCCGCGCCGGCGCCGTCCAGTTCCAGGGTGGCGCGCGCGTCGTCAGACCCCATTTTCCCCCATCCCTCGCCCATCAGGCGAATTGATAGCGCCGCTCTCGCAGGGACTCCAAGCGTCTGGGTGCGCCCGTTGCCCGGAATCTGGACGCCTGTTGCATATTTACGCCAAGCCGGCGCCCCGGGGACATTTGGCCAAAGACCTCGCCCACTCGCGTTTCATGCCGGCCGCGCGCCGTCGGTTGCTCTCGAAGTGGCTGATTCTATTTCAAAACGACGATTGCCATGACAAATGAGCGCAGGCAGTTTCACTGCCGGGCGAGGTTGAACGGCCGCGCATGCACAGCCCAAGTCGCGTCAGTTGAGACAATCAACATGTAAAAGGCGCGCCAAGTAAAAAACTGACGGGAGATTTACCGGTTGGCTGGTTTGTTTCAAGCGGTTTCATTACATTTCTAGCAAGAGAAGACGGGCGGTTAACGAATACAGCCTGGTTTTATAAGTAGTGCGCTGACTGCATAAAACGCGATGCCCGCAACCCCAAGACCGGGAGTAACAAGCCCTTTACAAGCTAGGGTGGGACCGGTCTCGAAACCGGTAAGGCCGGCGCGTCAGCGCCATGGGGATTAGGGGAACTCAATGTCACGTAACTGGAACTTCGCTCGCAGCCGTGCGTCGCTGTTGGCGACCAGCATGTTCGCCACCACCGCCCTGGCTGGCCTTGGCGGTGTCGGCGCGGTTGTCCTGACCCCCGGCGCGGCGCTGGCGGCGGAATGCACGCCCGCCCCGGACGCTGGTCAGACCGGCCCAAGCTC
>DASQSO010000121.1:0-2411 GCA_035642335.1 Caulobacteraceae bacterium | reverse complement strand
GCGCTCACGGCCGTGATCAGGAGATGGCGGGAATCGCTAATCGCCGGGCTCTGCGGCGCCTGCGCTTCCGCCTGCTGGTTCCTTGCCCTTGGCCTGGCGCCGGCCGCGCCGGTGCGGGCCGTCGGTGTCATCGAGGCGCCGATGGCCGCGCTGGCCGGGCGGCGGTTCTTTGCCGAAACGCTACATGCGCGGCAGATCCTGGCCGGATTGGCGGTGATTGTGGGCGTGGTAATGACTACCTTGCGCTGAATGAGCACGTAACCGCGCGTCATATAGGGCCTTGATGTCATGCTGTTCGCAGTGCAAACGAAACGCACTTCGTCGAGTCTTGGGGCGTATGGCGTCCGCGTTGGGGAGCGCGCGGTTGTGACGCGTCCGCAAAGCTTTACGAGGATTCCGCGTCGCGTCCGACCTCACCCTTTTGCACCAAGGCCCTGAATGTTCCCGTCCCTTTTTGGGGTCATGTCCAACGACATCGCCATCGACCTCGGCACGGCCAACACCCTCGTCTACATGCGGGGCAAGGGGATCGTGCTGAACGAACCGTCCGTGGTCGCCCTTCGCCACGTTGGCGGCCGCAAGGTGGTCCACGCCGTCGGCATCGAGGCCAAGCAGATGCTGGGCCGCACCCCCGGCCACATCGAAGCCATCCGCCCCATGCGCGACGGGGTGATCGCCGACTTCGAGGTCGCCGAGGAGATGATCAAGTATTTCATCCGCAAGGTGCACAATCGCAAGGCGTTCACCAATCCGAAGGTCATTGTCTGCGTGCCGTCGGGCGCCACGGCGGTGGAGCGGCGGGCGATCAACGACAGCTGTCTGAACGCCGGCGCGCGGCGGGTCGGGCTGGTCGACGAACCCATGGCCGCGGCGATCGGCGCCGGCCTGCCGATCCACGAGCCCACCGGCTCGATGGTGGTCGACATCGGCGGCGGCACCACCGAGGTCGCGGTCCTGTCGCTCTCCGGCATCGTCTATACCCGCAGCGTGCGGGTGGGCGGCGACAAGATGGACGAGGCGATCATCAGCTATATGCGCCGCCACCATAACCTCCTGATCGGCGAGACCACCGCCGAGCGGATCAAGAAGGAGATCGGCACCGCCAGGGCCCCCGCCGACGGCGAGGGCCTGGCCATCGAGGTCAAGGGCCGCGACCTGATGCAGGGGGTGCCGCGCGAGGTGCGCATCTCCGAAAAGCAGGCATCCGACGCCCTGGCCGAGCCCGTCACCCAGATCGTCGAGGCGGTGAAGATCGCGCTGGAGGCGACGCCGCCGGAGCTGGCCGCCGACATCGCCGACCGGGGCATCATGCTGACCGGCGGCGGGGCGCTGCTGCGCGGGCTGGATTCCGAGATTCGCGACCACACCGGCCTGCCGGTGACGGTGGCCGACGACCCGCTGTCGTGCGTCGCCCTGGGCTGCGGCAAGATTCTGGAAAACCCGAGATGGGTAAAGGGTGTGCTCGAATCATCAATCTCGTAGATTAAAGAGCGGGGGCGGGGGCTAAACGACCGGCCTGGAGCGACATAGGTGTCCCTGAGGGACGGCCCTTTTCAGGATCTGAAGATTCCGCTGACATGGACGGCGGCCGTGGCTGTCATTGTGGCCATGGTCATCGGCGTGGCCCTACTGCTCGGCGACCACCGCGGCACGCTGCAGGGCCAAGCGATCGGCGCCGGCCGCGGCGCGGTCGATACGGTGCTGAGGCCGGCCTCCATCGTCATCGGCACGCCGGTGCGCTGGGCGGGCGACGGGGTGAACGCGGTGAAGCAGTATTTCTTCGCCGTCTCGGAGAACCGCCGGCTCCGCGCCGAGGTGGCCGACCTCAGCGAGTGGCGCGACAGGGCGATCGCGTTGAAGGACGACAACGCCCGCTATCAGTCCCTGCTTGGCCTGAAGACCGACCCGCCGATCCCGATGGTCGGGGCGCGGGTGATCTCCGACGCTCGCGGGCCCTTCGCCAACACCCGTCTGGCCGACGCCGGCGCCGAGGCCGGGGTCGCGGTCGGCAACCCGGTGATGAGCGAGCACGGCCTGGTCGGCAGCATCATCGGCGTCGCCAACGGGGTCAGCCGCATCCTTCTGCTCACCGATGTCGCCAGCCGCACGCCGGTGCTGGACGACCGCACCAATTCCCGAGCCATCCTGACCGGCGACGGCTCCGACCAGCCGATGCTCGACTACCTGCGCGGGCCCGACCCGGTGAAGCCCGGCGACCGCATCCTGACGTCCGGCGACGGCGGCCTCTTGCCGCGCGGCCTGCCAGTGGGCGGCGTGGTCCAGGGGTTGGACGGCAATTGGCGGGTGCGGCTGGATAGCGACGACGGGCCGATCGATCTGGTGCGCATCCTTTTGTTCCGCGACTTCAGCGAGCTGGCCGAGCAGAAGGCGCTGTCGGCGCCGGTGATCCC
>DASQSO010000120.1:0-2079 GCA_035642335.1 Caulobacteraceae bacterium | reverse complement strand
CGACCAGCTTGCCCCGGAAGCTCACGGCGTCGTCCGCTGTCTTGCCGGTGACGCTCATGGGCGGCCCCTTAGAAATAGCTGGCGCGGACGGGCGCGCGGCGGCGGCCGGTCTGGCTGAACACCGCTTCGCGGGCATGGGCGATGCGGGCGATCTGGGCCTTGGTGGGCTGGGGAAGGTCCGCCAGCTCGTCCGCCATCCGCTCGGCCAGCAGCGCCGCGAAATAGCTCTGCAGCCGCGCGGAGAAGGGCAGCTCGGCGTCGATCGCCAGGTCGAGCGCCGCGGACCAGGCGTTGATGTCGGAGCGGTAGAACCAGAGGCCCTGCGTCGTTCCCACCACCTCGATGCGCGCGCCGTCCCGCGGCGCATGCCAGACGATCCCGTCCGCCGCGCCGGTCGAGCCGATCTGAGGCGCGAGGATCCGCGAGTTCGCGAAGCCGTAGTCGTAGGGGTCGAGCTCGCCCCGGCGCGAGACGCTGTTGGGCAGGGTCACGCCCACCACGAACCCCGCCTGGATGCGCAGGCGCTGATCCTCGCCCGGGCAGACGCTCGGCGCCTGGCCGTCGCCGAACCAGGGCGCCAGGCGCCCGGGCACGTCGATATCGAACATCGGCCCGCGCGCCTCGTGGATCTCGAGGATCAGCGAGCGCGTCGCCTCGAGACCCGCGGCCAGCTCGTCCGCCACCGGGTCATCGCCGGGCGCGGTGGCCTTCAAGAGGCGCATGGCCTGCCGGATCGCGCTCCGGACGGTGGCCATGGGGCCTAGCCGACCACCATGCCGGCGGTCGCCGTCGCCGGCGTCGCGGTCGTGGTCGCCGCGGCGCCCGTCGCGGTGGACTTCTTCCCTTCCAGCAGCGCGATCACCTGGTCGATCAGGTTGTCGGCGATGGGATCGAAGTCGCTCCCCAGGCCGCCGGGGATCAGGGCCAGGGCGGCGTTGGCCGCGGCGGTGGCGACGGCCGGCAGGGCGGTCTCCACGGTCGTGGCGGCGGTCTTCAGCGTCGCGGCGACATTGCTCACGGCGCTGGAGGCGGCCGGCGTCTCGATGGACTTGAACCAGGCGCCCAGCCTGTCGAAGAAGCTGATCACGGGAGAGGTCATGGAAGGTTCCTTTCAGGGTTGGGGATAGAGGAAGGTCTTGGACGCGGCTTCGATCGCCTCCTCGGCGGCCTTGGCGGCCAGGGGCGCGGCTATGCCGCCAATCACGGGCCCGGCGACGGCGCGCACCTCGGCGCGGGCATAGGCGGCGGCCTTGTCCGCCAGGGCGCCCTCGGCCAGGCCCACGCCGGCGTTCCAGGCCGCGCCCCGGCCGCTCCTGGCGACCAGGCCGAGGATCAGGGCGATGGGGCTCTGGTTGTGGGGATTGGCGTTCATCACCTGCCAGGCGACGGAGAGCGCCGCCAGGATCCCGCCGATGATCTGCTGCTCCTGCGCCCCCGTCATCGTCCCGTGCGAGACCAGCGGCGCGGCCGCGCCCATCAACAGCGTCGAGAGGATCGTGTCGGCATAGGTCGGCATCGCCGAAGAGGTGGCGGGCTCGGTCATCGGGGGCCTTTCAGGAAGGGTCAGGCGGCGGCTGGGCCGGGGGCGTTGGCCGCCTTCGGCGCGTCGTACTGCCTCAGGTTCGAGCCCCCGATGATCGACACCAGGAGCTTCCCGTAATCGGGATTGGTGGAGTAGCTGGGCCTGGAAGGCGTCCCGCCGCCCAGCGCCTTGCAGAAGGCCGCCACGTTGGGCAGGCAGGCGCGCGCGGCGATATAGTAGCGCGACGTCGCCAGGTGCTCGGCGTGGAACTCGAAGGCCGCCTCGACGGACGGGAAGGCCCGGAAGGGGGCGTTGGTGGGGACGACGTGGCCGTCGACGATCTCCGTCGTCGGGGCCGCGACGCTCGGATCCCCGGGGAGGGCCTTCTCGCCGAAGGGATTGTTCGAGCCGCCGGGGATATGCGCGCCCCAGCCGCTCTCGAGAGCCCACTGGGCGAGCATCACGCAGACCGGCGCGCCGTCGGGATAGGCTCGGAAGGCTGCCTGGGCGGCGGCGACGATATTGGCCGGTGGCTGGACGCTCATGCCGCGTCCTCC
>DASQSO010000119.1:0-2259 GCA_035642335.1 Caulobacteraceae bacterium | reverse complement strand
CTTCCGGCAGCGGCCCCTTTGGAGCCGGCCGTTCTCCGCCGCCGTCTGTCGCGCCATCGTTCATAGCTTAGCTTAACCCGTTTCCGACTCGCGACCGAGAGGCCCCTCCTCCCAGCTAGTGGGGAGAATCGGACGCTTGGTTCCCGGTGAAGAACGGACCTTCCGAATGACGGCGTTGGGTGGAAGCCGCCCCTTCGCCTACCCCAGTTTCGCGTTAATGCTCGTCACGCCCGCGCCAGCAGCGCCGGTGGCCGTTTCGACGTCCACTGGGTCGCCTGCTCGTAGGCATGGGCGAGTTGCAGGCAGTCCAACTCCCGATGCACGGGGGCGATGATCTGCAGGCCCATCGGGAGCCCCTGGGCCCCGAATCCGGCGGGCGCGGCGAGCGACGGGCAGCCGGTCATGGTGATGAGGCAGACCGCCTTCATCCATTCGTGGTAGGTGCTCATCGGCTGGCCGTCGATCTCGCGCGGCCAGGTCTCGCGCACATCGAACGGGAACACCTGGGCGGTGGGCGCGATCAGGTAGTCGTAGCGCTCGAACAGCCGGCTTACCGAGTCGAACCAGGCCGTCCGCACGGCCGAGGCCGCCGACACGTCGAAGGCCGAGAGCTTCAGCCCGCCCTCCACTTCCCATATCGCTTCGGGCTTCAGCAGCGCCCGCTTGGCCGGGTCATTGTAAAAGCCGAAGAGGCCCGCGCCCTCCTGCACCCAGCGCAGGCGCACGAAAGCGTCCCACACCGGCCCCGGCGCCATGTCGGGAACGGCCTCGTCGACCACGCAGCCGATGGCTTCAAAGCTCTTCAGCGCCGAGCGGCAGAGCTCGAGCACGCCCGGCTCATAGGGCGCAAATCCGCCGAAATCCCCGAGCCAGGCGATCTTCTTGCCCTTCATGTCGGCGCCCAGCGGCGCCAGGAACCCGCGCCCGTCGCCTCCCCACGACAGCGGCGCGCGCGGATCGTATCCGGCCTGAACCGAGAGCAGCAGCGCGAGGTCGGCCACGGAGCGGGCCATGGGGCCGGTCACGCCCATCGGCGCCTGCCACACGTCGCGGCCCCCCGCCGCCACGACGCCGAAGCTCGGGCGGAAGCCGAACACGTTGTTCCAGCCGGCCGGATTGCGCAGGCTGCCGCCATAGTCGCTGCCGTCCGCCACCGGGACCAGGCGTAGCGCCAGCGAGACCGCCGCGCCGCCGCTGCTGCCGCCGGCCGACTTGGTCTGATCGTAGGCGTTCAGGGTGGCGCCGTAGACCGGGTTGTAGGTGTTCGAGCCCAAACCGAACTCCGGCGCATTGGTCTTGCCGATGAAGATCGCGCCGGCCTTGCGCAGCCGCTCAACCGGCAGGGAGTCCTGCTTGGGAATGAAGTCCTTCAGGATCGGCGAGCCCGAGGTTGACCGGATGCCCTTGACCCAGAACAGGTCCTTCACCGCGTGCGGAAAGCCGTGCAGCGGCCCCATGATCTCGCCGCGGGTGGCCTGGGCGTCGCGCTCACGGGCCTGGGCGATCAGTCCCGCGCGGTCCTGCAGGGCCACGATCGCGTTGACCTTGGGGTTCAGCCGCTCGATCTGGTCGAGATAGGCGCCCATCACCTCGACGCAGGAGACCTTGCGCGCGGCGATCGCCTGGCTGAGCGCGTGAGCGTCCATCTGAACGATATCGGCGCCCGCCCGTCCCGCCCGGGCGACCGGCGCCGCCGACGCGAGAAGCGCCCCCGCGGCAGACCCCGCCGCCAGCCCCAGGACCGATCGCCGGTCGGGTCCGGCCCCAGGCGCATTGGACGAGCTATCCATCGGCGTTCTCCCCCTCGCCGGAATCGCGCCGGGACGCTCCCGGCGACCGACGTTCGCGTCACGCTACGCGATCGTGTCCGTTCTAGCCAGACGGCGGATTCTGGACTGGGGCAGGCGTGGCATTCAGTATTGTGTCCCCAGATTAAGCCCCAGATTAAAGCGCAGCCCCGCCGCCAGTCGTCATCCGACGCTTGCCGCTGGCATCAGCGTCGCCGTAGGCAGCCAGTCTACCTGATCGCCGGAGAGTCGCCATGGACCGCAGGACGCTTCTGAAGAGCGCCGCCGCCCTTCCGCTGATGGGGCTCGCGGCCTCAACGCCCGTGCTCGCGGCGGCTGCCCGGTCGTTCCGCCGCGTGCGCCCAGGTGATCCCGGCTGGCCCTCGGACGCCCAATGGGAGGCGCTAAACCGCACCGTCGGCGGCGTTCTCGAAAAGCCCGTCTCGCCTTATGGCGCGTGCGGCGTCGCGGG
>DASQSO010000118.1:0-7741 GCA_035642335.1 Caulobacteraceae bacterium | reverse complement strand
CAGCTATGTCGCCGCGCGCGAGCGCCTGATCGGCAGCTATGACGATCCCAGCGACGCGCCGATCGAGCTGAAATTGGCTCAGGAAACCTCAGTCGCGGCGCCGGACGATCCCGACGCCATGGAGCTGCTGGCCGACGCGCTGCGCATCAACGACCGCTATGCCGAGTCCGCCCAGGTGCTGGACAAATTGATCGCCCAGGAAGGGCCGAAGGCGACCTGGAACCTCTACTACATGCGCGGCGTCGCCTACGATCAGGCGGGCGACTGGGACGGCGCCGAGCGCGACCTGAAGCAGGCTCTGGCGCTCAGCCCGGACGAGCCCGAGGTGCTGAACTATCTCGGCTACTCCTGGGTCGACCGCGGCGTCGACGTGAAGGGGGCCAAGGCGATGATCGAGCGCGCCGTGGCGGCCAAACCCGATTCCGGCGCCATCGTCGATTCGCTCGGCTGGGCCTATTACCGCCTCGGCCAGTACCCGCAGGCGGTCGAGCAGCTGGAGCGGGCGACCGAGCTCGAGCCGGCCGATCCGGACATCAACGACCATCTCGGCGACGCCTATTGGCGCGACGGCCGGCGCATCGAGGCGCGCTTCCAGTGGGAGCAGGTGCTGTCGATGCAGCCCAGCGACAAGCTGCGCGCCCAGGTCGAGGCCAAGCTGAAGTCAGGCCTCGACACCGCGCCCCGGTTGCCCCTCGCCGAGCAATGAAGGCGGCGACTGCGCGGCTCCACGCCTTCGCCGCGGCCAAGGTCAATCTCTTTCTGCACGTCGGGCCGCTGCAGCCGGACGGCTACCATCCGATCGCCAGCCTGTTCGTGTTCGCCGACGTTGGCGACCGGCTGGGTCTGCGCGACCGCGCCGACCCGGCGCTGACCGTCGAGGGGCCGTTCGGGGATCGGCTCTCCGCCGGTCCGGGCAACCTGGTCGTCCGTGCGCGGGAGGCGCTTTCGCGAGACTTGGCAATTGGGCTGAGGCTGGAGAAGTGGCTGCCGCTTGCGGCGGGGGTCGGCGGCGGGTCGGCCGACGCAGCGGCGACGCTGCGGCTCTTGAACCCGCTTCTGCCGCGGCCGCGCGCCGAGGCCGAACTGATGGCCATCGCGGCTGGGCTGGGCGCCGACGTGGCCGCCTGCCTGGAAAGCCGGCCGGTGATGGCGACGGGACGGGGCGATGATCTCTCTCCGGCGCCGGGTCTGCCGATACTGCATGCCGTGCTGGTCAACCCGGGCGTGGAGTCGCCCACGGGGCCGGTCTATCGCGCCTATGACCAGGGCGCCCAGGCGTCCGCCGATTGTCCAGACATGCCAGAGAGCCTGGCGACGCCGCCCGAGGTCGCCGCGCTGATCGGCCGGACGCGAAACGATCTGGAGGCGCCCGCGGTTGATCTCGCGCCGGAGATCGGGGCGGTGCTGGAGGCGCTCCGCGCGTCGCCCGAGACCCTGGCCGCCCGCATGTCTGGCTCCGGCGCGACCAGCTTCGCCCTTTGCGAAGACGCGGCCGGGGCCGAGGCGCTGGCGGCGCGGCTGGCGACGGCGCATCCGCGCTGGTGGATTCGCGCCTGCCGCCTCGGCGGCCCCTGGACCTAGCGTGGTGAATTTGAAGTTCGCCCTCTCATTGGGGCTGGCTCCGCGGCGAATTTCAAATTCGTAAACCACACTAAAAAAGCGGGACCCGAGGGTCCCACCAGTACTGAACATACACGCTTCAGGTTACGAAGAGGACGAAGGGGCCCGCCCGAAGGCGAGCCCCGGTACGCTACACTTAGCCTTGCACTACTTCGCCATGGAGGTTGATGTCGAGACCCTCGACTTCGACCTCTTCGCTCACCCGGATGCCGATGGTGTACTTGAGCACCGCCAGGATGATGAAGGTCATGATGCCGCAGTAGAAGAAGGTCGCACCGACGTCTTCTAGTTGCAGAACCATCTGGTGTGGGTTGTGGTCGTAGAGCCAGCCGTGGGCGGCCGAGTTGATCGAGTTGCGGGCGAGAACGCCGGTCATGATCGCCCCGAAGGCTCCGCCGATGCCGTGCACGCCCCAGCAGTCGAGCGCGTCGTCATAAAAGCCGAGCCAATGCTTCACGTGCACCGAGGCGACGTAGCAGACGATGCCGACACCGATGCCAATGATCAGCGCGCCGGTCGGATCGACGAAGCCCGAGGCCGGGGTGATGGCCACCAGACCGGCGACCGCGCCGGAGACCATGCCCAGGACCGAGGGCTTCTTGGCGATGATCCACTCGCAGCCCATCCAGGCCAGCGCCGCCGCCGCGGTGGCGATCTGGGTCGCCGCCGCCGCCATGCCGGCCTGGCCGTCGTGGGATTCAACCGCCGACCCGGCGTTGAACCCGAACCAGCCCACCCAGAGCAGGGAGGCGCCGATGACGCTGTAGGCCAGGTTGTACGGCGCCATGTTCTCGGTGCCGAGGCCCTTGCGTTTGCCGAGCATGAGGGCCGCGACGAGGCCCGCGGTGCCGGCGTTCAGGTGGACGACGGTGCCGCCGGCGAAGTCCAGAGCCCCAGCGGCGCCGAGCCAGCCGCCACCCCAGACCCAGTGGGCGATCGGGCAGTAGACCAGGAGCAGCCAGGCGGCCATGAAGAGCAGGAAGGCCGAATATTTCATGCGGTCGGCCAGCGCGCCGGCGATCAGGGCCGGCGTGATGATCGCGAACGTCATCTGGAAGAACATGTAGACGGTTTCGGGGATGGTCGGCGCGAGGGCGCTAACCGATGCAATCCCCATCGGCGCCAGCATTATATACTTGAAGTCCCCGATGAACTTCCCGGAGCCCGTGAAGGCGATCGAGTAGCCGACCACCATCCAGAGGACCGTGATCACGCAGGTCGCGCCGAAGCTCTGGGCCAGGGTGGCCAGGATGTTCTTCTTGCGCACCATGCCGGCGTAGAACAGGGCCAGGCCCGGGACGGTCATCATCAGGACGAGGACCGAGGAGGTCAACATCCAGGCGGTGTCGCCGGAGTTGACCGAGTCAGCCTTGTACGGCGAGGTGGCGAACACCGGAGTTGGCGCGGCCGAGGCGGCCGGCGCCGCGGAAGCGGCTGGGGTGGCGGAGGCCGCTGGGCCGCCGCTGGCGGAGGAAGATGCAGCCGAGGAGGCGGCTGACGCCGCCGCGGACCCGCCTGAGTCTTGGGCGAGCGCCGGGGCGGCAAACGAGGCCCCCGCGATCGCGGCCACGAGCATCAGGCCCGCCAACCGTTGAATTCCAGAGAGTTTCATAAGCTTCAAGTCCCCTTGTCTTTAGGATGCGGTCTGTCAGATCGCTGCCGAGCCGGTTTCACCGGTCCGGATGCGCACGGCGTCTTCGACGTTGAGGACGAAGATCTTGCCGTCGCCGATCTTGCCGGTTCCGGCGGCGGCCTTGATTGCCTCGATGGCCTTGGCGACGCCGCCGTCGTCCACGACCACCTCAAGCTGGACCTTGGGCACGAAGTTCACCGTATATTCGGCGCCGCGATAGATTTCGGTCTGGCCCTTTTGCCGCCCGTAGCCCTTGACTTCCGATATGGTCAGACCCTCCACGCCCGCATTGCCGAGGGCTTCACGCACCTCGTCGAGCTTGAAGGGTTTGACGATCGCCATGATCAGTTTCATTCGCTCGCTCCCGCGTCGGCGGATCGCCGCGCACCCGGTGTTGTCACCTTGCCGCGCCTAGGAGAGGCCATGAGCCTCAGCCCCCCTCGCGACTTGGGCAGGCTTAAGGTGTGCGGGCCGGAGCGGCGGGCGACTGAGGCGGCGTCGGCTTCAAATTTGATCTCAGCGCCTAGGAATTAAGCAATCGGCCGGAGAGCGGCGCCTGTAAACTAGGCGGATTTGGCGCCTGGTTCGTTGGCGCCGCGGCCGATACCGTCAGGTCGATCAGAATTATGCCGGGGCGATCACGAAGCCGTGATGTCAGCCGGAGCAACCCAGAGCTTCGCCGCGCGTATTTTCGCCAGTGGCGGCCGACCTAGGGGCAGTCTTTCGCCCAAACCAGAGGTTTCAAAATGCGACTCAACACTCTCCTCGCCGCGGCGGCCATCGCCGCGTTCACCGCCGGCGCCGCCGCCGCCCAATCGGCCTCGCCGAGCGGGGCGGACGCGTCCGCCGGTCCGACGAACCCGGGCGCGACCGCCACCGCCCCGTCGGCCGCCGAGAACGGCGCTCCGGCCGCCGCAACCGTGGGCGCCCCCGTGGCGCCTTCGCCGACCCCGGCGGATCAGGCCTACACCTTGAAAGCCGGTGATTCGAGCGTGGTCTCCAACGGCCCCGTTCCGGACACCCCGGCCAATCGCCATCTGTACGGCAAGCCGATAAGCAACGCCGGCCGTCACACGGCGGCGAGCGGCGACTGATCAAGGCTTTGGCCGGTTCCGCCAGAGCGCCGTCGAGCCCCGCTTGATACGCCCGCCGGCGGACCCTATGGTCCGCCGGCTTTCCGTTGGCCTGGCCGCTGAACTCGACTGCCTTCGCGGGTCTCGCGCGGGCGGCGCGAGGTCATGGGCGCTCAAAAACCGAACGAGGTCTTCTATATGATTTTGCACCGACTGTTGATGACAGCCGCCGCCGCGCTTGTGTTCGCCGGCCCCGCCATGGCTCAGTCCACCGCCGCGCCGGCCGCTCCGCCGACCGCGGCGCCGGCGACTTCGCCGACCGCGGCGCCGGCCATGAGCCTGGCGATTACGCCCAGCGGCGATATCGTCGACACGTTGAAGGCTTCCGGCCAGTTCACCATCCTGCTCAAGGCGCTCGACGCGTCCAACCTGACCGGGGTGCTCAAGGGCGCCGGGCCGCTGACTGTGTTCGCCCCGACCGACGCCGCCTTCCAGGCCTTGCCGGCCGGTGAGCTCGCCTCGCTGCTCAAGATCGAGAATGCGCCCAAGCTGCAGGCGTTGCTGGTCTATCATGTGGTCAACGCCGGCGTCCCGATGAGCAAGGTCCAGGGCGCCAAGGGGCCGATCGCCACCGGGTCCGGCCAGCCGGTTCAGATCGACGGGACCGGTTCGCCATTGCACATCAACGACGCCGATGTCGTCGGCAGCGCGGTGGTCTCCAACGGCGACATCTACGCGATCGACAAGGTGCTGACGTCGGGCTCCACGGCGCCGGCCGCCGCGGCCGCCGCTCCCGCCGCGACGCCCGCGCACTGATCGACCGCCCAGCGTCGAACGCTTGAAGCGCAAGCCGGCGGACCCTATGGTCCGCCGGCCTTTTCGCGACTGCGAAGCCGGCCCCCGCGAACCCGCCCAGATGACCAGCGACAAACCGCTTTCCTTCCAGGACCTGATCCTGACGCTGCATGCCTATTGGAGCCGGCGGGGCTGCGTGATTCTGCAGCCCTATGACGTCGAGGTCGGCGCCGGCACGCTGCATCCGATGACGGTCCTGAGGGCGCTGGGGCCCAGGCCCTGGCGCATCGCCTATGTGCAGCCCTCGCGCCGCCCGGCCGACGCCCGCTACGGCGAAAACCCCAACCGCCTGCAGCACTATTATCAGTACCAGGTGATGCTGAAGCCCAATCCGGCCGACATGCAGGCCCTCTATCTGGGCTCGCTGGAAGCCATCGGCATCGACCTTTCGCTGCACGACGTCCGCTTCGTCGAGGACGATTGGGAAAACCCCACCGTCGGCGCCTGGGGCCTCGGCTGGGAGGTCTGGTGCGACGGCATGGAGATCAGCCAGTACACCTATTTCCAGCAGGTCGGCGGCCTGGACGTCGATCCGGTGGCGGGCGAGCTCACCTATGGGCTCGAGCGGCTGGCCATGTACGTCCAGGGCGTCGAGAACGTCTATGACCTGGCGTTCAACTCGCCGCAGAGCCCCGATTTCAAGACCTATGGCGATGTCTTCCTGGAGAGCGAGCGGCAGTTCTCCTCGTTCGATTTCGAAGCGGCCAATGTCGAGATGCTGAAACGGCAATTCGAGGACATGGAGGCCGAGGTGCCGCGCCTGCTCGCCGCTCGCGGCCGCCAGGGCCAGGCCCTGGTGCTGCCGGCCTATGACTATGTGCTGAAGGCTTCGCACATGTTCAATCTGATGGACGCTCGCGGCGCCATCGCCGTGGCCGAGCGGCAGAGCTACATCGGCCGCATCCGCGACCTGTGCAAGGCCTGCGCCGAGGCTTGGATGAAGCTTGACGCCGAGGGCGTAGGCTCCTGATGCCCCAGCTTCTGCTCGAACTGTTCAGCGAGGAGATCCCCGCGCGCATGCAGGCCGACGCGGCGCGCGACCTGGAACGCATGGCGCGCGAGCGCCTGAAGGCCGCCGGCTTCGCGCCGGAAGCGATGCGCGGGTTCGCCGGCCCGCGGCGGCTGACCCTAGTGGTCGACGGCCTGCCGATCGCCCAGGCTGACCGTGGCGAGGAGCGCAAGGGCCCGCGCGTTGGCGCGCCGGACGCGGCGATCGAAGGTTTCCTGCGCTCGACGGGCCTCGCCCGTGACCAGCTGGTCGAGCGGGACGGGGTCTATTTCGCCCAGATCGCCCATGCCGGACGACCGACGCCAGAGATCATCGCCGAGATGGTCCCGGACATCGCGCGCCAGTTCCCATGGCCGAAATCGATGAAATGGGGGACGCAATCCCTGCGCTGGGTGCGGCCGCTGCAGCGCATTCTCTGCGTCTTCGACGGCAGGATAGCGCGGTTCAACATCGATGGCATCGAAAGCGGCGACCTGACCGAGGGCCACCGCTTCATGGGCTCGAAGCGCCCGTTCGCGGCGCGGGGTTTCGACGACTACGCCCGCGGGCTCGCCGCCGATTTCGTGGTGCTGGATCCGGCCGAGCGCAGGGCGCGCATCCTGGCGGGCGCGACAGCGATCGCCGTCGCCAGGGGACTGGAGCTGGTCGAGGACGAGGGGCTGCTGGATGAGGTCGCCGGCCTGGCCGAATGGCCCATGCCGTTGCTCGGCGACATGGACCCGGCCTTTCTCGACCTGCCGGCCGAGGTGATCCGGACCTCCATGCGCACGCACCAGAAGTATTTCACCCTGCGCGATCCGGCGACCGGCGGCCTCGCGTCGCACTTCATCGCCGTGGCCAATATCGAAGCCCATGACGGCGGCAAGGCCATCGCCGCCGGCAACGCACGAGTGCTGTCGGCGCGCCTCAACGACGCCCGCTTCTTCTGGGACGAGGACCGCAAGGTTCCGCTCAGCCAACGCCTGGAGCGGCTGAAGGGCGTCACCTTTCACGCCAAACTTGGGACCATGTACGAGCGTGTGGAGCGGATCGAGGCGCTCGCGCGCGAGATGGCTCCGCTGGTTGGCGCCGATCCGGAGAGGGCGGCCGACGCTGCTCGGCTGTGCAAGGCTGACCTTGTCACCGGCATGGTCGGCGAATTCCCGGAACTTCAGGGCGTGATGGGTCGGTACTACGCGATCGAGGAGGGGATGGCGCCCGAGATCGCCGACGCGATACGCGACCACTATCGTCCTCAGGGCCCTAACGACGCGGTCCCAACCGCACCGGTCTCGGTCGCCGTGGCGTTGGCGGACAAGGCGGACATGCTGGCGGGCTTCTTTTCGATCGGCGAGAAGCCGACGGGCTCGCGAGATCCGTTCGCGTTGAGGCGCGCGGCCCTTGGCATAATTAGAATTGTTGTCGAAAGGCGGCTGCGCCTTTCGTTGAAGGATGTCTTCAATTCCCATATTTCGCGTGTCGAAGCCGCGATCGCGGGCGCGCAAACGGCGGCCGATGTCCACGCCGCCGGCGGCCGCGTCATTGGCGCGGGACGGGCTTTGAAACACGGCG
>DASQSO010000117.1:0-3069 GCA_035642335.1 Caulobacteraceae bacterium | reverse complement strand
TTGGATGCCATGCGTTTGGGGGTCTCTTCGGGCGGCCGTCCGCTTGACGACGCCCTATCATCCAGCCATCGCCCTTGGAGGACAAGCGGGCGACGTCGCATAAGCCGGCGAAACAGACGCGAAAGCCAGGGGAGCGGCCGGATTGGCGGGACGATCAGGACATGAAGCCGGGGCCTGGTCGATCATCAGGGTGGCGGGCGGCAACTTTCTGGAAATGTATGACTTCATGGTCTTCGGCTACTACGCCGAGGCCATCGGCGCGAGCTTCTTCCCCAGCCGCAATCCTTTCACCTCGCTGATGGCGACCTTCATGACCTTCGGGGCGGCGTTTCTGATGCGGCCGCTGGGGGCGATCGTGCTGGGCGCCTATGCCGACCGGCATGGGCGGCGGGCGGGCTTGCTGCTGACGCTCGCCCTGATGTCGGTGGGGATGGTCTCGCTGACGATCATGCCGACCTATGCCCAGATCGGCCTGGCCGCGCCGCTGCTGGTGCTGGCCGGGCGGCTGTTGCAGGGGTTTTCCGCCGGAATGGAGCTGGGCGGGGTCTCGGTCTACCTTTCGGAGATCGCCCCGCCCGGCGCCAAGGGCTTCTACGTCTCCTGGCAGTCGGCCAGCCAGCAGGTCGCGGTGGTGACCGCCGCCGGCATCGGCATCCTGCTCAGCCAGGTCCTGTCCAGAGCCGCCCTGAACGCTTGGGGCTGGCGTATTCCGCTGGCGGTCGGGTGCCTGATCGCACCGGTGTTGTTTGTGCTGCGCCGTTCGCTGGTGGAGACAGAGGCTTTCACCAACCGCAAGACCCAGCCGGGATGGGGCGAGATCTTGCGGTCGCTGGCCAGCCAATGGCGGCGCGTGACCGTCGGCATGATGCTGGCCACGCTGACCACGGTCAGCTTCTACATGATCACCGTCTATACCCCGGCGTTCGGGACCCTGACCCTGCATCTGCCAGTGTTGCCGGTGTTCGTGGTCACCCTGGCGGTCGGCGTCTCCAACCTCATCTGGCTACCGGTCATGGGGGCGCTGTCGGACCGGGTCGGCCGCAAGCCGCTCTTGATCGGCTTCAGTCTCTTGATGCTGGTCAGCGCCTATCCGGCCATGCTCTGGCTGGTCAGTGCGCCGTCGTTCGGGCGGCTGCTGGCCGTCGAGCTCTGGTTCTCGTTCATTTTCGGCAGCTACAACGGCGCCATGGTGGTCTTCCTGACCGAGATCATCCCGGGGTCCTTGCGCGCGTCGGGCTTCTCCCTGGCCTACAGCCTGGCCACCGCCGTCTTCGGCGGTTTCACCCCGGCCATCAGCGCCGCCCTGGTCCACGCCACCGGCAACCGCGCCGTCCCCGGCCTGTGGCTGACGGCGGCGGCGACGATCGGGCTGGTCGCGTCGCTGGTGGCGCGGCCAGCGGGGAAAGAGGCGCCCGGCTAAAAGCCTCACGCCCCCCTTCCCGTCATGGCCCGACTCTTGTTCGGGGCATCCATGATCACCGTCGAAGATCAGCGCGTATGGATCCCCCGCATTCCGCTGCGCTCCAGCGGGGGATGACGGTTAAAAGAGGACGCACGCCTTCAAGTCTGCAGCACCATCGCTTCCTTGTCGGCGCGATCTTCGCCTTCGCCGGGGAGGTCGTCGAAGGAGCCGTGGCTGGAGGCGTAGAGGTTGGCGTAGAGCCCGCCCTTGGCCATCAGCGCGTCGTGCGGACCCTGTTCGACGATGCGGCCCTGTTGCAGCACGATGATCTCGTCGGCGTCGCGGACCGTGGCCAGCCGGTGGGCGATGACCAGGCAGGTGCGGCCGGCGAACAGCGCCTTCAGCGCCCGCTGGATCTCAAGCTCGGTGAAGCTGTCGATATTGGCGGTGGCCTCGTCGAGGATGAGGATCTGCGGGTTGATCACCAGGGCGCGGGCGAACGACAGCAGCTGGCGCTGGCCCAGCGAGATGTTGCCGCCGCGCTGGCCGAGCGGGGTGTTGTAGCCCAGCGGCAGGCGCATGATGAAGTCGTGCGCCCGCACCGCCTTGGCCGCCTCGACCACCTGTTCGTGGGTGGCGTTGGAGGCGTAGCGGATGTTTTCCTCAATGGTGCCGGTGAACAGGAAGGGCTCCTGCAGCACCATGCCGATGGTCTTGCCCAGGCTTTCCAGGGTCACGTCGCGGACGTCGTGGCCGCCGACCAGCACCCGGCCCTGATTCACCTCGTAGAAGCGGCGCACCAGCGAGATGATGCTGGTCTTGCCCGAGCCGGTCGGACCGACCAGGGCCACCACCTGCCGCGGCTTCACCTTCAGCGAGACATCCTTCAGCACCGGCCGTTCCGGATTGTAGCCGAAGGTGACGTGCTCGAACTCGATGGTGGAATCGTCGCCGGTGAGCGCGATGGCGTTCGGCTTGTTCTTGATCGACACCGTGACGTCGAGCACCTCGAAGATGCGGTAGCCGGCGGCCATCGCCCGCTGCAATGCGGTGTACTGCATGGACAGCATGCGCACCGGCTCGAAGAAGCGCTGCACCAGGATGACATAGGCGACCATCGCGCCGACCTGGAGCTCGCCCTTCAGCACTTCGCCGCCACCGACGATGATGATCACCGCCATGGCGACGCCGGTAAGGATGGAGACGGTCGGGCTCATCAGGCCGGCCAGGAAAGCGGAGTCGACCTGGGCCTTCATGTTGTCGCGGGCCTTCTCCTCATAGAGCTCGAAGTTCATCGACTCGCGGCGGGTCTCCTGCACCGTGCGGATGCCGTTGATGTTCTCGGCCAGGGCGCCGTTGGCGATAGACGAGGCGTCGCGGGCGCGGCGGAAAGTGATCTTGGAATAGGGCAGCCAGACCGCGCGGATGCCGATCAGGGCCGGCAGCACCATCAAAGTGAGCAGGCCGAGCTTCCAGTTCAGCACCAGCATGTAGATCACGATGCCGATCAGCATGACGAAGTCGCCGATGGTCGAGGTCGTGCTCTCCAGGAAGTCCTGCAGCGCGTTCACGTCGCCCTGCAGACGGCTCATCACCCGGCCCACGTGGGTCTTGTCCATGTAGCTGAGCGAGATGGTCTGGAAGTGATTGAACATCGCCCGGCGCAG
>DASQSO010000116.1:0-5291 GCA_035642335.1 Caulobacteraceae bacterium | reverse complement strand
CATTTTCGATACCCCGCTGCTGGCCGGCGCGCCGGAGCCGGTGAAGGCGGCCCTGTCGGCCCAGGTGCCGTTCCCCAAGCGCCTCGGCGTGCCGGAGGAATACGCCTCGCTGGCGCTGCAGATGATCCAGAACGGCTATCTCAACGGCGAAGATATCCGCCTCGACGGCGCCATCCGCATGGCGCCGCGCTAGACCTGAGCAACCGGCGAGCGGATAACCGGCCCCAAACCTAGCCTTGGTGAGAAAGGCTCTGGATCAGCGCCCACACCACGCCGCCGCCCGCGCCCAGCAGAAGGATGATCATGGCGATGGCCGAGATGCCGAAACCCAGGCCGCGCGCGCTGGCTTCCCTGGAATAGGCGTCGGTGTAGAGGATCCGCCCGACGATCCAGACCAGGCCAAGGGCCGCGGCGAGCCAGTCGCCGCCGGTAAAGATCGAGAACAGCCACAGCGACGGCAAAAAGACGATCAGGCTTTCCAGCGTGTTGGCCTGGACCCGGAAGATCCGCTCGAACTCGGGATTACCGGTAACGGCCGGGGCGGCGACGCCGAGGCGACCGCGCGCCGAGCCGACCCGCTGGCCTTGCCAGAGGTAGACCATAAGGGCCAGGACGGTGATCATGGCGACAGGCAGATGCATGGTTTTCTCCCAGTATGCGGAGGCGGTCTGACGCCGCCATGGGCGATACCTCGCACGCGTCGGTCCCTACTGCGAAGCTGCAATTTTGACACACCTGGAGCCCAGCGCGAAGTTCACTCAGGTTGGCGCACCAGCCTGAACCATCGAAAGAATGAGCGCGGCGCCCTCTGATCCTTCTCCCCTCGCGGGAGAAGGACTCTCGCGGGAGAAGGACTCTAAGCGCGACCGATTCAGTTTGGACGGATAGCGCTCTAGGCGTCGTCGGCGACCAGTTCGCGCAGGGCCGCCGCCGCTATGGTCAGCTTGGCGAAGCTCCAGCCGTCGCCGGCCGCCTCGACATGGGCGAGCGTCGCCTGGCAGGCGCGGGCGGTGTCGGCGTGCAGCGCCGCCCAGCCGCGCACGAGCGACCTCGCGCCGGCGGCGGTCTCGGCGACCTTAGGGCCGTCGGCGAAATCGATAAGGAGGCGGGTCAGCGCGGTCTGCTCGACCACCAGGTCCTCGATCAGTCGGCGCACGGCCAGCCGCTCGAAGCTGTCGGCGGCGCGCAGCGAGCCGGCCCCGGCGCGCAGGCGGTCGAAACCGAAGGCCGAGCCGGCCTGATGATAGAGGATGGCGGCGGCCCGCACCGGCCAATCGGCGGCCTTGGCCAGGTCGGCGAGGTCGCAGGCGGTGGTCAAAAGGCCGAGGCTGGCCAGGCCGACGGCGATCTCGTTCGGCGCGCCGCCGCGGCGGAAGGCGCGGATGCGCCTGGCGACGATCTTCTGTTCGAAGGGCGACAGGATGTCCGGGCCGGCGCGGCGCAGTTCGTCCATGGTCGGCTGGTAGGCCCCGACCAGCGCCGCGACCGGGACGCCGCCGCCGGGAACCTCCGCCTTCGGCCTTGGGGCGGAAAGGCCCTTCTGTCCGGCGCGGCGGGCCAGCCAGTAGGTCTGGGCGCGCAGGATCACCGAGAGTTCGGCGAACAGCCCCGTCTGCGCGTCGGCCGGGATCTCGCCCTCCAGCGCCGTGATCGCGCTCCAGCTGTCGTCGAAGCGCAGCGTCTCCTTGGCGGCGGCGAAGCCGACGATCAGGGCGGTGGTGTCGCAATCGGCGGCGGCCATCAGCCGACGCGGAAATGTGGGACCGCACAGGTTGACGATGTCGTTGCCAAGGACGGTGGCGATGATCTCGCGCCTCAGCCGATGGCGCCACATCTCGTCGCTGAAAATCGCCAGCGCGGTCGGGAAATAGTCCTTCAGCGTTCCGAAGAAATAAGCATCGTCGGGACCGCCGCCACCAATGGCGGCGTCGAACAGGTCGATCTTGCCATAGGCGAGCAGCACCGACAGCTCCGGTCGGGTCAGGCCGAGGCCGGCCTGGCGCAGCGCCGCGATGGCCGCCGGATCGGGCAGGCCCTCCAGCGCCCGGTCGAGCCGGCCTTCCAGTTCCAGCGCGGCCATGAAATCGGCGTGGGCGTCCAGGTCGACGACCGCGCTGCGCTGCATGAGGCTGAGCGCCAGGGTCTGGTCGATATTGTGCCGCAGAACGTGGGCGGCGACCTCGTCGGTCATGGATTGCAGCAGGCGGTCGCGGCCGGGCCGGTCCAGCTCGCCCCTGGCCTCGGCCATGCCGGTGAGGATCTTGATGTTCACCTCGTGGTCGGAGGTGTCGACGCCGGCGGAATTGTCGATGGCGTCGGTGTCGATGCGGCCGCCGGCGCGGGCGAAGACGATGCGTCCGGCCTGGGTGACCCCCAGATTGGCGCCCTCGCCGACCACCTTGACGCGCAGGGCGTCGGCGTCGATGCGGATGGCGTCGTTGGCCTTGTCGCCGACGTCGAGCTGGCTCTCGAACGGCGCCTTTATGTAGGCGCCGACCCCGCCGAGATAGAGCAGCTCGGCCTTGGCTTTCAGGATGGCGCTGATCAGCTCGGCCGGAGTCAGGGCGTCGATGTGCAGGTCGAGCAGGGTCTTGATCTCGGGCGTCAGAGTCACCGACTTGAGCGCGCGGGAATAGACGCCGCCGCCTTTTGAGATCAGGCCGGCGTCATAGTCGGCCCAGGACGAGCGCGGCAGGGCGAACAGCCGCTGGCGCTCGGTAAAGGACGTGGCCGGGTCCGGGTCGGGATCGATGAAGATGTCGCGGTGATCGAAGGCGGCGACCAGCCGGATCCGCCGCGACAGCAGCATGCCGTTGCCGAACACGTCGCCGGACATGTCGCCGACGCCGATGACGCTGAAGGGCTGGGCCTGGATGTCCTTGCCCATTTCGCGGAAGTGGCGCTTGACCGCTTCCCAGGCCCCGCGGGCGGTGATCCCCATGGCCTTGTGGTCGTAGCCGGCCGAGCCGCCCGAGGCGAAAGCGTCGCCCAGCCAGAAGCCGTAGTCCTCGGCGATGCCGTTGGCGATGTCGGAGAAGCTGGCCGTGCCCTTGTCGGCGGCGACCACCAGATAGGGGTCGTCATCGTCCAGCACCACGACGCCGGGCGGCGGCGCGACGCCGCCGTCGGCGGCCAGGTTGTCGGTCAGGTCGAGCATCCCGGCCAGGAAGGTCCGGTAGGCGCGCACGGCCTCGGCGCGGACGGCGTCGGCCGCGCCGCCGCGCGGCGGGCGCTTGGGATAGAAGCCGCCCTTGGAGCCGACGGGGACGATGACGGCGTTCTTGACATTCTGCGCCTTGACCAGGCCCAGCACCTCGGTGCGAAAGTCGTCCCGGCGATCGGACCAGCGTATGCCGCCGCGGGCGATGGGCCCGAAGCGCAGGTGGACGGCCTCCACATGCGGCGCGAGCACGAATATCTCGCGAAACGGCTTCGGCTCCGGCAGGTCGTCCAACTCGCGGGAGGCGATCTTGAAGCTGATATAGGGCTTGGGCTGGCCGTCGGCGCCGACCTGGAAGTAGTTGGTGCGGGTCACGGCCCGGACCAGCGCGGCCAGGCGGCGCAGCACCCGGTCGTCGTCCAGGCTTGCGACGCCTTGCAGGGCCTCTCCGATCTCGCCGCAGAGCCGGTTCGACGCGGCTTGACGCGCGGCGATGCTCGCTCCGGTCGCCGGATCGAAGCGGGCGTGGAATAGCTCCAGGATCAGGCCGGTCACGTCCGGGTGGTTGCTCAGCGCCGCCTGCTGCACCGCCTCGCTGGGCTCAAGGCCCGACTGTTGCCGGTAGCGAGACAGGGCCCGCACCAGCGCCGCCTCGCGCCAGGAGACGCCCAGCTCGACCACCAGCCGATTGAAGCTGTCGTTCTCGGTCCGCCCGTCCCAGACGGCGACGAAGGCCTGCTCGAACGCGGCCCGGATCGCGTCGAAGGCGATGAGCCCGGCGCCGGCGTCGACCATGGTGAACTCGTGCGTCCAGACCACATCGGGAGCATCGCCGGCGCGCGGGATCGGGAAGCCCTCCTCGACCATGGCCTTCAGGCCCATGTTGTCGAGGATCGGCAGCACGTCGGCGAGGGCCGCGGCCTGCCGCCAGCGGTAGAGTTCGAAGCGGAAGCCCGAGACCGGATCGTCCGGATGGCGATAGGCGCGGATGCCGACCGGACGATCTGGACCAATGGCCTCCATCTCGACGATGTCCGGGACGGTCTCGCTGGCGTCGTAGAGATCCCGGTAGCCGGGCGGGAAGCCGGCGGCGTATCGCGCCATCAGGGCGCCGGCCCGGCCGGCCGTCTCCGGCGACGCGCGCAGACCGGCCTCGAGCCTGGACTCCCAGCTGCGCGCCGCCTCGGCGACCTCCGCCTCCACGGCGTCCAGGTCGGGATCCAGATGGGCGCCCGGATCGACGCCGACGATGTAATGGACCCGCGCCAGCGGCGCGTCCGAAAAGCTTGGATAGCAGGCCGCGACCCATCCGCCGTAAGCCTCGGCCAAAATGGCGCCGATGCGGCCGGGCAGCCTCGCGTCATAGGATTCACGCGGCAGATAGACCAGCAGGGAGACGAAGCGGTCGAACGGGTCGTGGCGGGCGAACAGCTTCACCCGCGGCCGATCGTTCAGGTGCAGCACGCCCAGGGCGATGGGCAGCAGTTCCCGCTCGGCGATCTGGAAGAGTTCGTCGCGGGGGAAGGTCTCAAGGATGTTGTGCAGCCGCCGGTCTGAGTGGCCGCCGGCCACCCGGCCGGAGTTGGCCAGCACGAAGTCGACCTTGCGCCGCACCAGCGGGATGTCCTGGACCGGGTCGTCATAGGCCTCGGCGGCGAACAGGCCGACGAAACGGATCTCGCCGGAGGGCCGGCCATCGGGCCCGTACCGGCGCACCCCGACATAGTCCATGTAGGCGCGGCGATGGACGCGCGAGCGCAGGTTGGACTTGCCGACGGTAAGCGGCGCATCGCGGCCCAGATGCCGGTGCAGCTGGGCGCTGAGCACGGCCGGCTCGCTGGAGCGGCGCAGCACCGCGCGCGCCTGGTCGCGCAGCACGCCGAGGCTGCCCTCGGGCTGGTAGAGCGGCTCCTCCGCCGCGTAGCCGCCGTCCGCCGTGCGCGGGTACTCGTAGACCCTGGCGCCGAGGTAGATGAAGTGCCGGTCGTGCATCCAGCGCAGGAAGTCCTGGTATTCCTGGAGTTGGCCGGCGGGCAGGTCGATGGCGCGGGCGTCCAGTTCGCCGATGGCGCGGTTGGTCATGGCCAGCATGGCGCCGTAGTCGCCCACCGCCAGGCGGACATCCGCCAGG
>DASQSO010000115.1:0-3542 GCA_035642335.1 Caulobacteraceae bacterium | reverse complement strand
CTGGGGCGATCGTCTCTGGGGCGATCGTCTCTGGAGCGGTCGTCACGGTAGCGGTCTTCGCGAGGACGGTCGTCCCGTTGCCGCTGCTGTTGGTCGTCCCTCGGCCGGTCGCCATTGCGATCGTCGCGATAACCACCGTTGTTGTTGGCGTTTCCATTGCCGTTGCGGTCGTCGCGATAGCCGTTGTTGTTGCGGTCGCGCGGACGATCGTCCCGCTGCCGCTGCTGATCGTCGCGGCGGCCTTCGTAGCGGTTGTTGTTGTTATCCTGGCGGTTGTTATCCTGGCGGTTGTTGTCGGGGCGGTAGTCGCCGCGATCAGCCTGGCGTTGTTCGACCTCGCCGTCGCCGGCTTCGCCTTGCGCCTCGGCCTCGCCGCCGCTCTCGTCCTCGAAGTCGATGTCGTAGCCCGAGGCGAAGGCGTCGCGGTTCATGATCTCGCCGACCAGCCGCTGCGGCTGCACGGCCCTGAGGACGCGGAAATAGTGCTCGGCGTGCTGCTGATAGCTTTCGGCCAGCACCCGGTCGCCCGCTGTCAGGGCGTCACGGGCAAGCTGTTGATATTTCTCGAAAACGTGCTGGGCGGCGCCGCGGATCTTGACGCCGTCGGGTCCGTTGGATTCGAACGCGCGGTTGGCGTTGTGCTGCGGCTTGCCGCCGCCTCCACCACCCCGATTGCGGCTGCGCTGCCGCTTCATACCTTTAAAATCTCTCATGTTTTCCAGCAATTCGGCCGGCGCTCAAGGACTGTCCCTGATGGCGCGAGGGCCATGGCCTCTGTCGGATCGGGGTCGTTTCCCCGGTGTGATCCTGTGCGAAAGCGCTAAGTCCGTGTCCCCGCCCCGGCGCATCAGCGCCGGCGACCTACACCTCGCCCGCCAGACGGAGCCGCGTCCGCTGCCGGACGCTGAACCCCGAAGCCCGACGATTTGGGTGGAGACACACATGATTTAGCGACTCGCGCCCGTTCTTCCAAGGGATTTCTCAAAAGGATTTCTGGCCGGCGACCACGCGGTCGCGATTGGCCAGGTCTTTGGCCGTCGCCACGCCTTGCGCGCCGGCCGCCTTGAACAGCGCCTCGACCTGCGCCGATTGATCGAAACCGATCTCGACCGCGAACCGGCCCCCAGGCTTGAGAACCCTGATGATTTCAGGCGCCAGCACGCGATAGGCGTCCAACCCGTCGGGGCCGCCGTCCAGGGCGAACCTGGGCTCGTGGTCGCGCACCTCCGGCGCCAAGGTGGCGATCTCGGCGCTGCGCACATAGGGCGGATTGGCGACCACCAGGTCAAAGCCGGCGTCGTCCAGGCCGCGCGTCCAATCGCCGCGCAGCAGCGCCACCTTGCCGGCCAGGCCCAGATTGGCGGCATTTTCGCGCGCCACCGCCAGCGCCTCGTCGGAGACATCGATCCCCAGCCCCCTGCCCGCCGGCCGCTCCGCCAGGATGGCCAGAAGGATGGCGCCGGAGCCGACGCCCAGGTCGAGCACGCTGAACGGCTTGCCTTCCGGCAGGTCGCGCAACACAAGCTCGACCACGGTCTCGGTATCGGGGCGCGGCGTCAGCACGTCGGCCGTCACCCGCAGCATGATCTTCCAAAAGCCCTTGCGGCCCAGGATGTGGCTGACCGGCTCGCGCCGTTCGCGTCGGGCGATAAAATCGTCGAGCACGGCCGCCTGGTCGTCGGTGAGCACCCGGTTCGGGTCGGCGATGATATCGGTGCGGCTGGCCCCCGCCGCCGCCTCGACCAGCAGCCGCGCATCGATCACCGGCCCCTCGACTCCCGCTTGCGACAGCCGCGCCCTGGCCGCCGTCCAGGCCTGGACCAGGGTCTGGGTCATGCAGGTTGACCTTGCGACGCCGCGACCCATAATAGATATTGCATATCGTTGCGAGGCACGGCCATGGCGATCAGTGTTGATCTCGGCGGTTCTCTAGAACACTTCGTTGCCGAATTGCTCCGAAGCGGGCGATATAACTCGAAAAGCGAGGTTTTGCGCGAGGGCGTCCGCCTGATCCAGGACCGCGAAACGCGGCTCGCGGCTCTCGACGCTTCGATCGCACGCGGGATTACCGATATGGAAGCCGGCCGTGTCAAACCGGTCGACACCGTATTTGACCGGCTTGAAGCCAAATACAAATCTGGAGCGTGAAAGTCGTTCTGACGCGCAGCGCCGAGGCGGATCCTGAGGCGATTGTGGACTGGATCGCCAAGGATAGCCCGCGCCGCGCTCTGACCTTCATCCGGGAATTGCGCACACGGTGCATGGCGCTCGGGGAACACCCACGGGCGTTTCCACTTGTCCCTCGTTATGAAACACATGGAATCCGCCGCCGCGTTTACGGCAACTACCTGATCTTCTATCGGATCGAGGAGACGCAGGTGACCATCCTGCATGTCCTTCACGGCGCGCGAGACTACGAACCTTTGCTGTTCCCGGAGTTCTGAGGAACTGCCGCGAGACTACTAGTCACCGCTCCTCCAGCGTCGCCAGGCGCTCGGCCTGGTCCTCGGCGATCAGCGGGCCGATCACGTCGTCCAAGGCCTCGCCCTCCATCACCTTGGGCAGGTTGTAGAGGGTCAGGTTGATGCGGTGGTCGGTCACCCGGCCTTGCGGGAAATTATAGGTGCGGATGCGCTCGGAGCGGTCGCCGGAGCCGACCTGGCTCTTGCGGCTGTCGGCGCGGGCGGTGTCCAGGGCTTCGCGCTGCTGGTCGTAGAGGCGGGCCTTCAGCACTTTCATGGCGCGTGCGCGGTTCTGGTGCTGCGACTTCTCCGACGAGGTCACCACGATGCCGCTGGGCAGGTGAGTGATGCGCACGGCCGAGTCGGTCTTATTGACGTGCTGGCCGCCGGCGCCGCTCGATCTGTAGGTGTCGATGCGCAGGTCGCCGTCGTTGATCTCGATCTCGACGTCCTCGACCTCGGGCAGCACCGCGACCGTGGCGGCGGAGGTGTGGATGCGGCCTTGCGCCTCGGTATCGGGCACCCGCTGCACCCGATGGACGCCGCTCTCGAACTTCAGCCGGCCAAAGACTCCATCGCCGTTGATCGAGGCGATGATCTCCTTGTAGCCGCCCATCTCGCCTTCCGAGACGCTGTCAACCTCGACGGTCCACCCGTGGCCCTGGGCGTAACGCTGGTACATGCGGAAGAGGTCGCCGGCGAAAATGGCCGCCTCGTCGCCGCCGGTCCCGGCGCGCACCTCCAGGATGGCCGAGGCGTTCTCGTCCTTGTCTTTGGGCGCCAGGTGCAGGGCGACAGCCCGCTCCAGGTCCGGCAGGCTGGCATTCAGCGCCTCGAGTTCGTCGCGGGCCAGGGCGGCCATTTCGGCGTCGTCGCCCCTGGTCATGGTCTCCAGATCGGCGACCTCGCCGCGCACGTGCTCCAGCGCGTTGACCGCGTCGACCACCGGCTTGAGCTCGGCGTGCTCCTTGGCCAGGCGCACGACCTCGGCGCCGTCGCTGGCGGCCGACATCCTCGCCTCCACTTCCTGGAAGCGGGCGAGAACCTGATCGAGCCTGGCCTTGGGCAGCCGCACGGGCG
>DASQSO010000114.1:0-7754 GCA_035642335.1 Caulobacteraceae bacterium | reverse complement strand
TAAGGCCCTCGCGCGACCTGAAGGTGTTTACGGGACGCCGGACGGCGCGTTTACTGGTGGGCGGGGCGACCATCATGCGAACGACCCATCGACGTCTCGTCCAGCTGTCCGCGCTCGCCGTCGCGCTGCCGGTAAGGTTGGCCAAGGCGGTCGCCGGCGATCAACCACCGGTGAAGACATTGCGCATTCTGATTTTGGGCGGAACCGGGTTCACCGGGCCGCATCAAGTGGCCTACGCCCTGGGGCGCGGCCACACCGTCACCGTCTTCAACCGCGGCAAGGAGGCCAACCCTTGGCCCAGCCAGGTCGAGGCGTTGGTCGGCGACCGCAACACCGGCGACCTGAAGGCGTTGGAGGGCCGGCAATGGGACGTCTGTATCGACAATCCGCCGACCCTGCCCTTCTGGGTCCGCGACGCCGGTCGGGTGCTGAGCGGCAAGGTGGGGCAATACATCTTCATCTCCACCATCTCGGTCTACGCGTCGCACGACACGTCGGCCGACGAGACTGCTGCGACCATCGCCTATGCCGGCAAGGACGCCATGGCCGAGACCATGGAGACGCTGGCGGCCGGCCGCGGCCTCTACGGGCCGCTGAAGGCGGTCAGCGAGCAGGAGGCCGAGCGGCAGTTTCCCGGCCAGACCACCGTCATCCGGCCGGGTCTGATCGTCGGTCCGGGCGACGACACCGACCGCTTCACCTATTGGCCGGTGCGTCTTGCGCGCGGCGGCTGGGTGCTGGCGCCGGGCGAGACCGACCCGGTGCAGTTCATCGACGCCCGCGACCTGGCCGAATGGACCGTTCGCATGGCCGAGCAGCGCACCCTGGGCGTCTTCAACGCCACCGGTCCGGCGCATACCGAGACCATGCGGGACCTGCTGTCCGGCATCAGCGCGCCGATCAGGTCCGACGCCCATGTCACCTGGGTCTCCACGCAATTCCTCCGGGCTCAGAACGTTTCGCCCTGGAGCGACCTGCCGGTCTGGATTCCGAACCAAGGCGCCACGGCGGGTTTCGCCAGGCGCGACATCGGCAAGGCGCTTGGCGCGGGATTGACTTTCCGCCCGCTGCCGATCACGGCGGTCGATACCCTGGCCTGGTTCAGGACGCTGCCGGCCGATCGCCAGGCGAAGCTGAAGGCTGGGCTGACGCCGGAACGGGAGGCTGAGTTGCTGGCGAAATGGCATGCCGCCCCCGACGCTCGCGGCTAAGGCAGGCTAGCGGCGATGTTCGAGGGCTAGGAAAACTTCTACCTGATGCTCGGTCCGGCGGCGGCGGGGCTGATCGGGCTGCTGTTCGTGGTGGTGACGCTCACCAGTGGACGGGAACGGTCGGAGACCGCGCGCGGCCAGGCGCTCTATCTGACCCCGACGGCGCTGCAATTCGCGGTGGTGATGACTTTCAGCGCCGTGGCGATGGCGCCCAGGATGGCGCCAGTGGCGACGGCGAGCATTTTCAGCCTCATCGCGCTGGTGGGCCTGGTCAACGCAACCCTGGCCGCCATCGGCATCGCCTCGCCGCGGGCGGGAATGGAACCGCCGCATTGGTCGGATTTCTGGATGTATGGCGTCACGCCGGTGGTGGGCTATCTGGCGCTGTGCGCGGCTTGCGTTGAGGTCTGGATGCGCGTGGAGTGGGCGGCCTACGCGCTGGCGGGTGTGCTGCTGACGCTTTTGCTGGTCGGCATCCGCAACGCCTGGGATCTGGTCACCTGGATCGCGCCGATGCGCGGCGGCTAGTGTGGTGAATTTGAAGTTCGCCCTCTCATTGGGGTAGGCTCTGTGGCGAACTTCAAATTCGTAAACCACACTAGAATCATACCCTTGCTAGTGTCCTTATCGAGTCCGAAGTTCGCTCGGCGCTTGCCACGGGCGATGGCGAACTTCGGACTCGGGACACTAGCTGACCGTCTCGGCGCTGTAGCGCGCGATCAGGCCGGCGCGGATGGCGTAGCGATAAACCGATGCGAAGAACAGGCAGGCGAGAGCCAGGTAGGCGAGGCTGAGGCCGCCGCCCGTCACCAGGCGATCCCAGTTCGCGGGGCGCCCCGCCACGACCGCGCGCATGCTGTCGAAGACGTAGGACGGCGGCAAGGCCTTGGCGATGACCTGCATCCAGCTGGGCAGGACCGTGATCGGGTAGAAGACGCCGGCGAAGGGCGAGACCAGGGTCGGGATCGGCCAGATCAGCCATTCCGAGGCCGGCCCCAGGCGCAGCACGATCGCCGCCCCGGTGATGCCCAGCGCGATCCCGGTGACGAACAGCACCAGCAGAAAGGGCGCCAGCGCCGCGCCGTAGGAGAGGAACGACAGCCCGAACGCGGCGCGGGCGAGAACCAGCATGACGATCAGGCCGACCGCGCTGGTGGCTATGCCGGTGATCACCAGGCCGGCCAGATATTCGGAGGTGCGCAGCGGGGTTGCGAAGAAGTTCAGGAAATTGCGCGCCCAGACGTCCTCGAAGAACGCCACGGTGACACCCTGCATCACCCGGGTCAGGAAGTCCCATAGCAGGATCGCGCCGAGCAGCGCCGGCACGAAGTTGAAGCCGGAATGGGAGACCGCATTCAGATAGCGGGTGATGAAGCCCCAGAGCAGGATGTCCACGGCTACCCAGACGAACAGCGGCAGGACCCGCTGCGGGCTGCCGCGCATGAGGTAGATCTGGCGCAGCACGATGGCCGCGACGCGCGAGCCGTTCATGGCGCCAGCTCCTTTGGAGCCGCGTCCTGGGGCGCCTCTTTCTCATGCGCGGCTTCGTGCGCCACCGCGACGAAGAGGTCGTCCATGCTGGCCGCGCCATGCTCATGAGGCAGAGTCTTGGGGTCGCCCTCAAGCACGATCCTGCCGTGGGCGAGGAACAGCACCCGGTCGCAGACCGCCTCAACCTCGTACATGTTGTGACTGGTCCACAGCACTCCGCCACGGGACTCGGCCACGAAGGACGTGACGCCGGCGCGGATGTCGCGGGCGGTCGAGGGGTCGATCGAGGCGGTAGGCTCGTCGAGCAGCAGCAGCCGCGGCCGGTTCAGCATGGCCTTGGCGAGGCACAGCCGTGTCTGTTCGCCCGAGGACAGCACACCGGCCTTGGTGTTGCGGTAGCGCGCCAGGTCGTAGGCGGTCAGCAGCTGTTCGATGCGCGCGGAGAGCCCCTTGACCGCATAGATCATGCCGAAGACGCGCAGGTTCTGCTCGACGGTCAGATTGCCGGGCAGCGGTGCGTAGACGGCGGCGAAATTGGTTTTGGCCAGCGCCCGGCTGCGGCTCACCGCCAGGTCGAGGCCATCGACCTCGATACGGCCGCCGCTGGGCGCCAGCACGCCGAGGACCATGTTGATGGTGGTGGTCTTGCCGGCCCCGTTCGGGCCGACCAGCCCAACGATCTCGCCCGGCGCGACGTGGAAGCTGACGTCGTGCACCGCGCGCAAGGCGCCGAACGACTTGGCCAGGCTTTCGACCGAGAGGACGGCGTCGGTGGTCATCAGGCCTTAGTAGCGGCCCTGACCTTGGCTGTCCCGTCCACAGCCGCCCACGTCGCCGGTCAGGCCGTCGCGGCGTCGGATTCTCGCGCGGCGGTGTCGCGGCCGGCCGACCAGCGGGAGAGGACGGTCAGCAGCGCCGCCGGGATGATAGGTTTGCCCAGATGATCGTCCATGCCCGCGTCGAGGCACTTCTGCACCTGTTCGGGCAGGACATTGGCGGTCATGGCGATGATCGGCGTCGATTGGGCGGCGGCCGCGGGCAGGGCGCGGATCGCCCGCGCCGCGGTGAGGCCGTCCATCACCGGCATCTGGACGTCCATCAGCACCAGGTCGAAGGCGCCGCGCTGCATGGCCTCGACGGCGAGCAGGCCGTTTTCGGCGGTCTCGATGGCGACGTCGAACGGGGCGAGCAGGGTCGAGATCAGCTCGCGGTTCACCGCGACGTCCTCGACCAGCAAAAGCCGCAAGGGCGCGTCGGGGACCGATGGCGCGGGGGCTTGCGGCGCTTCGGCCAGCGCCTCGGCGCGCGGCAGCGTCACCTCGAGCCAGAAGGTCGAGCCCTGGCCCGGCCGGCTGTTGCAGCCGATCGTCCCGCCCATCAGTTCGAGAGTGCGCTTGCAGATGGCCAGGCCCAGCCCGGTGCCGCCATACTGGCGCGAGACAGTCGCGTCGGCCTGGGTGAACCGGTCGAACAGGTGATCGATCTTGTCGGCCGCGATCCCGGGGCCGGTGTCGGTGACCGCGACCCGCAAGACGCCGTTACCCGCGTCCGCGCGCCGCTGACGCACGGACACGGTGACGCCGCCCGCGGCCGTGAACTTGATAGCGTTTGACAGGAAGTTCAGCACCACTTGGCGGATGCGGGCGGCGTCGCCAACCAGCGGCGATATCTCGCCCTCGACCTCAACGGCCAGCATCAGGTCCTTGGCGTCGGCCTGTTGGGTCAGCAGCGCGACCATGGCCCGCGCCGTCTCCGCCGGATCGAACGGCTTGGCCTCCAACTCGACCGCGCCAGCCTCCAGCCGGGAGAAGTCCAGCACGCCGTTGACCAGATCCAGCAGACTCTCGCTTGCGTCGCGGATCAGACCGGCGTGGCGAGCGTCCTTGGCGCCCAGCCGCGGCGAATCCGCCAGCACGCCGGAAAAGCCGATGATGGCGTTCAGCGGCGTGCGCAGCTCGTGGGTCATGTTGGCCAGGAAGTCGGACTTGGCGGCGGCGGCCTCCTCGGCCCGGCGCCGCGCCTCGACCAGCTCGGTCTCCAGCGCCTTGCGGGCGCTGATATCGCGGGAGACGGAAATCACCTCGCCGTCGCCGTCGGGGCCGGCCCCCGGCGCCAGGGTGAAGCAGGTTTCCGCCCAGACGATGCCGCCGTCCTTGCGGAAGACACGATAGTCGATGGTGCGTCGATGCGCCTCGGGCGTCAGCGACGTTACGGTCTGAATCACATAGTCGCGATCCTCGGGATACAGGTAGCTGTAGCCCGGCGTCGCCATCAGAAACTCGGCCGTGAAGCCAAGAGCCTGCTCGATCGACGGCGAGATGTAGCGGCGTACGCCGTTCACGCTCGAGCGGGCGATCACGTCGGTGACGTTGTCCGCAAGCAGCCGGTAGTGGGCCTCGGACGTGGCCAGGCCGCGCTGAGCGGCCTCGAAACGCTCGCGCACGCCAATGCTGCGCAGGACGCCGTCGGCAACGAAGAACAGCGCCAGGATCAGCAGGCCGACCACAGGGACCATCGGCAGGTGCTGCGGGTTGGGCGCCGCGAAGACGAAAATCAGCATGGCCAGCGCCGGAAGGGCGCCGCCGACAACGAAGCCGGTGGTCGACTGGTAGGCGTTGTTCTGGCCGAAGAAGACCACCGAGACCCAGATGATCACGGCGCAGACAGGCCCGCCCGGGACATCGCCCGACCACAGCGCCGCGCCCAGGGCTATCCAGAGCATGGAGCCGGCGACCAGGTCGGCCAGATGCACGATGCGGACGAGGCGACCCACCTTGCGGCCGAGCGCCTGCGGGCGGGTTACGAAGATCGATATGCCTTCCGCCAAAAGCGCTAGGCCCAGCCAGGTCAGGCAAAGCCGCCAGGGCAGCAGAAGGCTGACCAGGGCCGCGACCCCCACCGTCACCAGCACCCGCAGCGGCAGGCCCTGATAGGCGCGGGCGGCCATCTCATCGAGGCCGTCGTCGAGTATCTTCGCCAAGATCGCGGTCTCTCCGAGAGGGCGTTGGCTTGACTATGGATTCAGCGCCCTTGAGATCGCGTTACTTTGCCGGAATCCGGCGCTCAGCTCGCGCGGGGCATGGTTTCTATAAAGAATTCAACTGCCAGAGCATGCGATCGCGTTGCCGCCTCGGGGTTGTAGGCCATGGTCAGCTGGCCGCCGGCGCCGCGGTTGCCGGCGGGGTCCTGGACCCGGCGAGACGGGCCGGGCATGTCGAAGCCGTGGTGAGCCTCGGCCATCACCTCGGTGCGAATCTTGGCGCGGTCGGAAGCGGCGAGCGAGGCGACCAGGGTTTCGCCGGCCTTCGGATCGTTGTCGTAGCCGTCCAGGGCGCCGGTGACGATCAGCACCGTCGCGTCGACCAGATCGCCGAACTCGAAGCCGCGCACCCGATTGTAGAGATGGCAGATCGGATAGACCGGCATCAATGCCGCGAAATGGTCGCTTCCAAGGAAGGCGTCGTTGTGCGCCCGGGTCGCCGCCAGCATGGCCGCGACGGCCCCGAAGGAAAACCCGATCACGCCGATGCGCGAGGCGTCGACCTTGGGATGTTCCGCCAGCCAGGCGCGAGCGCCGTAGAGGTCGGGCAGGGTCTCGGCCACCGTGCGCGGGCGTCCCTCGGCGCCGCCGGCGAGGCCGCGCGGCGACCACTGGTCGGGCTCCAGGGTGACGAACCCCGCTTCGTTCAGCGGCTCGGCATAGCCGCCCTCGCGCTCACTCGGCCCGGTCGAGCCGTGCAGCAGGATCACCGCCGGCAGTGGCCCGCTGGTTTCGGGAATCCGTAGCCGCGCGGCGATGGTCAGCGGCGCTTCGTGCAGCGATGGGAAGGCGACATAGTGCGGGCTGGTCATGGGTGGCCTCAGCGCTCCAGCAGCGACAGCGCCAGCTCGGCCAGGCCGCGCGTGCCGGAATTGTCACGGCTGGCGTTGCCCGTGCCGATCCCGTCCAGATTGCGCTTGAACACCCCTTGGCCGATCGAGGCGAGGCGGAAGGCGGCGAAGCCGACATAGAAGTTGAAGTCGTCGATCCGGTCGCGCCCGGTGTGGCGGCAATAGGCGGCGACGAAGGCGTCCTCGGTGGGGATGCCGGAGGTGGCGAAATCCACTCCGGCCAGCGTGCCCCAGCTCTCCGAGACCGAATGCCAGAGCAGGCCGCAATAGCCGATATCGGCAAGCGGATTGCCCAGGGTCGACAGCTCCCAGTCCAGCACGGCGATGATCCTGGCCTCGGCCGGATGGAACATGACGTTTTCCAGCCGATAGTCGCCGTGGGCGATGGTGGTGGTCTCATCCTTGGGCGCGCGCTCGGGCAGGATGGCGATCAACGCTTCCATCGCTTCGACTCGCTCGGTCTCGGCGCCGCGGTACTGTCTGGTCCAGCGGTCGATCTGGCGGGTGAAATAGTTGCCCGGCCGGCCGTAGTCGGAAAGGCCGATGGCCGCGTAGTCGACACCGTGCAGCCGCGCCAGCACCGCGTTCAGCTCGTCATAGATCGCCGTGCGCTCGGCCGGCGCCAGGCTGGGCAGGCGCGCGTCGCGGAAGATGCGGCCCTCCAGATAGTCCATGACGTAGAAGCTGGTGCCGATGACGCCGTCGTCCACGCACAGCGCCCGCATGACCGGTACGGGAAAGCCGATGCCGCCGAGCGCCCTCATCACCCGGTATTCACGGTCCACCTGGTGAGCGCTGGCCAGGAGTTGGCCCGGCGGCTTCTTGCGCAGCACATAGCGCTGGTCGCCGGCGGCGACGAAGAATGTCGGGTTGGAGGCGCCGCCCTGGAACTGGCGCACGGTCATCGAGCCATGCAGGCCTTCGACGTTTTCGGAAAGCCACGCCGCGAGCGCGGCTTCGTCGAAACGGTGTTGCGTGCGGACGTCGCCTACGCCTGTCGGTAGTTCGGCCATTGCCTTCCCTTCAGTCATCGCTCGCCACACTATGCCACGGCCTTGAACCTCAGTGCGGTGCTTAGCAAGCTGACCGCGGGACAGGGCGAGAGGAGACCTGAAGTCATGCTCGCCATCGCCGCCGAAGACTTCACCTGCGTGCTCTACG
>DASQSO010000113.1:0-3853 GCA_035642335.1 Caulobacteraceae bacterium | reverse complement strand
TACCGGCATAGTGCTCCATGGTCGTTCCTCCCGTATGCTTGAGGCGAGACCCCGGTCCCGACCTCGTGACACCATCACTGTGAGGGACGACCACCCTGCTTCACCAGTGGCCGCCCGTTACCCCATCTCGCGGGAGAAGGGCGCTAATGTAAGAAATTACACCGTTAATTCATGCACTTAACGGCGAATTCACCCTACACGGCCCCGAACCTTCTCAGCACGTTCAGGGTGATCCGCGTCACGAACGGGTCGCCGGCGGCCAGGCCGTGGGCCCATTCGGTGGTTCCGGCGTTGAACACCTCGCCTTCGCCGCATCGGAACGACGCCATTACCGCGTGGCCGCGCAGCACCCGGGCCTGGCTGGCCGGGCCGGAGTCGCCATAGGCGATCTCGGCGACCACATCGAGCTGTTCGGGCGGGATCAGGGCGCGGTAGGGGCTGGGGGTCTCGGCGAAGGCGGCCGGCGCCATCGCGATGATCTCCAGGTCCTCTGGAACCCCCAGATTGCCCACCGCCGCCGGCAGGCCGTCATCGCCGATGCGCAACTGGCAGCCATCGTTCTCGTAGCCCAGCAGCGGAACCTGGTCGCCGAACACGTCGCCGTAATAGAGGTCGCAACCCACCAGCGCCCAGTGCCGGTCGCGATAGACCGTGTAGCCACCGATTCCCCGCGCCGCGCACAGCCCCAGCCGGTGATAACCGCCGAAGATGAAGCTCAAGCCCGTGGTCGCCGCCTCCGGCCGCCGGAAGGCCGGGTGGGACCAGAGGTGGGTGGCGTCCGCCGCCTCGACCTGCTCCGCCTCGAAGCCCTTCCACTTGTGACAGACCAGGGTCTTGCCATCGTCCTCCCAGCGCACTTTCCAGAAGGCGGTGTTGCCGGAAAAGATCGCCAGCCGCCCGCCGCGCCCGACAAAGGCGTCGATGGCGTCCCGCTCGCGCCCCGACCAGTACTCGCTGTGGCCGACCAGAATCACGGTCTGATAGAGGTCCAGCGGGCCGGGATCGGCGTCCAGGTCGTAGTCGGTCAGATAGTCGAAACCGATCCCATGGCCTTCCGCCCAGCGTACGAAAAGGTGCTCCCACTTGTTCAGGAAGCCGGCTGAGCCGTCATAGGGGCTCTGGCCGTGAGCGCGGCTCCAGGCGGCGTCGGCGCCCGCCCAGGGCCGTTGCTCGAAGCCGCGTTTGCTCAGGTTCACCAACCGCGGCATGTCCGCCGGCGGCGCGATCAGCAGCGGCGCGATCGGCCGCTGGGTGGAGAGCCGCCCGATGGCGTTCGCCATGGCTTCGGGCAGGCTCGCCTGGCGCGCCATCAGCGATTCCACATGGGCATAGGCGCTGGCCCCGCCCCAATAGTTGTAGGCGGCGAGGGTGTTGGTGGCGAGCACCAGCACCGCCTTGGCGCGCGGCTGGCCGGATGGCGCCCGGACACAGACGAAATGGTGCGCCTGGCTGCCGTCGGCGCCGCTGAGGGCGATGTCGTAATAGCCGGTGGCCCAGTCGGCGCCCACCGTCACGGTGCGGGCGACCGGCCAGCCGCAGCCCTCGGCATCGGCATGCGCCGGCCGTGGATGGTCGCCAACCCTCACCCGCGAGCGATGCACGATCCTACGCTCGCCGCCGATGCGGGCGATCTCCAGATCGCAGTCGCCGCCGGCCGCGCTGGCGTGCAGCGCAAAGCGCTCGCCCGGCGCGACGCTGATGCGGTCGGTGTAACAGGCGATCACGCCTCGGCCCTCCGCGCGGTGAAATGCAGCCAGGCGACCAGCGCCATGCCCGAAACCACCAGGCCAGCGGAGAGAAAGAGCACGCCACGGGTATCGGCGTCGCTGACCACGCGCGAAGCCAGCAGCGGCCCCAGCGCGCCGCCGAACAGCTGCGCCGCGCCCACCTGCACGGCCGTGCGCCGCGTCGGGTCGGCTTCGATGGCCATGGGCACGAAGAAGGGCCCGACGAACAGCAGCACAAAGCCGAACAGGGCGCTGGCGGCCAGGAACAGCCAGGCCGAATCGACCCGGCCGTAGATCGTCCAGACGATCAGAAAGATGATCGTCCCGCCCAGAAAGACCGGGAAATACCGCGCCCGGCCGGCCATGGCGACCGCGGCCGCGCCGCCGGCGACCTGGGCGGCCAGGCCGACCGAATTGGCCATGTCGCCGACATAGGTGCTGAGGCCCGCCTGGTGCGCCAGCGGCACGATATAGAGGCTGACCGCCGCCGAGGCCGCGCCGATCAGCAGCATGGCGACCAGCGCGATCCAGCCCCGCGCGGGCAACGGAAAGGACTGGCCGCCGGCGTCGGGCAGATCGGCGTAGCGGTCCGGGATCAGCAGCGAGAGCGGCGCGGCCAAAAGGGTGCACATGGCCACGAAGGCGAAGCCGCCGTTGGCATGGAAGCGCGGCACGATCAGCGTCGCGCACAGGCTGGAAGCGAGAAACTGCGCCAGCGTGAGGGCGGTGAGCAAAATGCCGGCCCAGCGCTCCGGCGTCACCGTGCGGGCGATCATGCCGATGCAGATCCACAGCAAAAGACCCTCGGGCAGACCGGCCAGGCCCCGCACCAGAAAGACCCCGCCGCCATGCACGCGCAGGCTGGCGAGGTCGCAGGCGGTCAGGGCCAGGGCCGCCGCGACGCCGATCGCCCGGAGCCGCACCGGCTTCAGCACCGCGCTGGCCAGGCCCGTTGCGGCGCCCATGGTCAGCGCCTCCAGCATGGCGGTCAGGCCGATGCCCTGGGCGCTCAGCCGCCTCTCGTCGGTCAGCGCCGATAGCAGGATCGGCACGACCCCGGCCAGCAGCAGCGAAATGACCCCGAGCGCGATGGCCGACCCGGCCTCGATCCCGCTCAAGGGCGGTCCGAACGCCTCGTGCACCTCATGATCGTCCGCCGCCGCCAGATCCGCCATGCACGCTCCCCGCCGGCCCGCACGCTAGCCCGCCGCGCGCGGGAGGAACACCTCCCGATCTTCCCGAAAACGCCAGGGCCGAGGGTGCGGCAAGCAACCACACGTCCGCCACGGCTCGCTAACCACGTCAGTTGGCGAAGGATTCACCTTGATCCTTTATGGTGCCGGCCGTCGGGGAACCATCATGACCAAAATGGCGATATTCGAGTTCGGCAGCCCGGAACGGCGGCTGGGCCGGACCACCAAGAGCTTCCGCCTCATGTGGCTGATCTTCTGCTGGACCCTGGCCTTCTGCTCGGTCACCGTCGCCTTGGCCGCCGCCTTCCGCTGGGCCCGGATGATTTGACGATGGCGGCTGGGCGGACCGGTTAGCGCGGCGCCCCGGTCGCGCCCTTCAGCGCGGCCCCTCGGCGGGATAGTCCAGCGCCTCGCCGGTATAGGTCTCCACAACTTCCGAAAACGGCCGGCGCGCCTCGTCATAGAGCAGCGCCCGGTGCCGCAAGAGTTCGGCCGGGATGGCCAGCGCCTTGGCCTCGCCCTCGGCCGCCGACGCCGCGCCGCGAACGCCCAGGTCCCACCCCTCCGGCAGGGGCGACCACAGAAGCTCCGCCGACAGGGTCTGGCGCACCGGATGCAACCCCGCCACCGCCCGTCCGAACGGCGTGTCGCTGGTCTCCAGCACCCGGTTCATCTCCGGCGTCAGCCGCGAGGGCACATACCAGTTGTCCGCCTGCGACAGCACATGCCCGCCGCAGGCCAGCCGCACCCGCCGATACTTCACCGGCTCGTCCATAGAGACCTGCAACTCCCGCCGCAGCGCCTCGGTCACCGGCTTATCCGCCCCGCGCACCAACGCCGCCGTCAGCCGCGACGGCGTCGCCATGTGATGATCCCCGCACCACGCCTCCAGCGTCGCCGTGGCGCTGGAACTGGCCAGCAGCTCGGCGTTGA
>DASQSO010000112.1:0-5823 GCA_035642335.1 Caulobacteraceae bacterium | reverse complement strand
CGAGACGCCCCTGCCGGTGCCGGAATCGATCTCGACCCCCATCCTCTCCCATCCAGCCTCCGCTCCCACCGGCGCCGCCGCCGCTCCCGAGGAGAAGGGTTAAAGCCTGATGCTGCGCAAAGCGTTCGCGATCGCGGCGATTCTCGGCCTCGCCGCCGCAGCTCCAGCTTCCTTCGCCGCCACCACGGCGCTTGAGCCCAAGGAGATGCATTGGAGCTTTGAAGGCCCGTTCGGCCGCTTCGATCAGGAGCAGCTGCAACGGGGCTACAAAGTCTATCACGACGTCTGTTCGTCCTGCCACGCGATGCACCTGATGAGCTATCGCAACCTGGGTCAGGAGGGCGGGCCGTTCTACGACCCCAAATACCCGAACCCGAACGACAATCCGTACGTGAAGTCGATCGTAGCCGACTACAAGGTGCCGGACATCGACTCCGATACCGGCGACATCATCAAGCGGCCGGCGACTCCCGCCGACGCCTTCGTCCCGCCGTTCCCGAACGAGGCCGCCGCGCGCGCCTCCAACGGCGGCGCCCTGCCGCCGGACCTGTCGCTGATCATCAAGGCCCGTGACGGCGGAGCGCGCTACGTCTATTCGATCCTGACCGGCTATGCGGCCCCGCCCAAGGGCATGACCGTACCGGTCAACCGCTATTACAACCCCTACATGGCCGGTGACATGACCAGCTTCTGGTCGGGTCCGTCCAACGACGTGCCGGTGGGCGGCTTCATCGCCATGCCGTTCCAGCTGACCCCGAACCGGGTGACGTTCGATGACGGAACCAAGGCGACCACCGACCAGCAAGCCCAGGACGTCGCCGCCTTCCTGGCCTGGGCGTCCGAGCCGCACCAGACCGAGCGCAAGCAGCTGGGCTTCGCGGTGCTGATCTATCTCGTCATCTTCACCGGCCTGCTCTACGCCAGCTACCGCCGCATCTGGCGCAACGTGGCGCACTAGGGGCCTTGAGAGGGGCGGAGACCTAGACTTCCGCCCTGACGCCGCTGGCGCGTGTGAACAGCTGCAGGGTGCGCAGGCGGGCCAGGCGGGCGCAATCGGCGTCGTAGTCGGCGCGCCGGTCCGAAGCGAAGCCGTGGCCGGCCTCGTAGACATAGACTGGCAGGTCCGGGAAGGCGTCGCGGATCTGCTCGACTACCGCCGGCGGAATGGTCGGATCGTGCTTGCCGAAGTGCAGGATGGTCGGACAGCACGGCGTCTCGGCGATCAGCTCGGGGATGCGCCGGCCATAGTAGCAGGCGGCGGCGGCGATGCCGTCGCAGCGGCAGGCGGCGAGCCAGGCCGCAGCACCGCCCCAGCAGAAACCGGTGACGAACACCGGGCCCTTCAGGGTGTCTACGGCCGCCTGCAGGTCGCCCTGGACCAGGTCCCAGGGAGCGGCCTCGGAATAGAGCCGGCCTTTGGCGACCCCGTCGGCGTCATAGCCGGCAGCGAAGCCGGGCTGTTGCCGATCGTAGAAGGACGGCGCGATCACCTCGTAGCCGTCGGCGGCGAAGCCGTCGCAGAGTTCGCGGATATGCTCAGTGACCCCGAAGATCTCCTGAACCAGCACCAGGCCGCCGTGGCGGGCGTCGTCGGGCGTCACGTGATAGGCGCCCAGGACAAAGCCGTCGGCCTTGCTGGTCAGCGAGGTGCGCTCGCCCACCGCCTCACGCCGCGCCGTTGGCTTCGAAAAGGGCCAGGGTCCGCTCGCGGGCCAGCCTGGCGTCGGCCGCGTCGGAGTCCGGACGGCCGTCGTTGTTGAATCCGTGACCGGAATTTTCATAGATATAGACCGGCACGTCCGGATGGGCCTTGGTGATCGTCGTCTTGACCTCGTCGGCCGGGATGTGGCCGTCCTTGCGGCCGAAGTGGCAGATCACCGGGCATTTGGGCGTCAGGTCCACCGCCCCGGCGACGCCGCCGCCGTAATAGCTGGACCCGGCGCTGAGGCCCTCCAGCCGTCCCGCCGCCTGCCAGACCATGGCCCCGCCATAGCAATAGCCGACGATGAACACCCGGCCGCGCGGGGCCAGGTATTTGATGCAGGCGGCGATGTCGGCCAGCGCATCTTCCGGCTTGGCCTGGCGCATGGCGGCGAAGGCCTTGGCCATGCCGGCGTCGTCATGGCCGACGTCCAGTCCTGGGCTGTCGCGGTCGTACATGGACGGCGCCATGGCCTCGAAGCCCAGCTTCGACCAGCGCTCGACGTCGGCGCGGACATATTGGTCGACGCCGAATATCTCCTGGATGACGATCACCCCGCCGCGGCGCTTGCCGCCTTGCGGCTCGGCGTGCAAGGCGGCGAATTCGAAACCATCCGCGGCCGTGCTCTTGATCTTGATCATTTCGCCCATGGCGATTGCTCCGTTGGAATTTTCAGACGTTGAAGCGGAAGTGCATGACGTCGCCGTCGCGCACCACATAGTCCTTGCCTTCGGCGCGCAGCTTGCCGGCGTCGCGGGCGCCCGCCTCGCCGTTCAAGCTCACATAGTCGTCGAAGGCGATGGTCTCGGCGCGGATGAACCCCTTTTCGAAGTCGGTATGGATCACCCCGGCGGCCTGGGGCGCGGTTGAGCCGACGGCAATGGTCCAGGCGCGCGCCTCTTTCGGCCCGGCGGTGAAATAGGTCTGCAGACCGAGCAGGGCGTAGGCCTCGCGGATCAGCCGGTTCAGGCCAGGCTCGGTCAGGCCGAGCGTCTCCAGGAACTCGGCGCGCTCGCCGGGGTCCAGCAGGGCGATCTCGCTCTCGATCTTTGCCGAGATGATCACCGCCTTGGCGCCGTCCTTGGCCGCGCGCTCCACAACCAGGGCCGAAAGCGCATTGCCAATCTGGGCGGAGCCCTCATCAACGTTGGCGACATAGAGGGCGGGCTTGGAGGTCAGGAGCTGCAGCATGCGCCAGGCCTTTTCGTCGTCGGCGGGCACGGCCGCCGTGCGGGCCGGCCGGCCGGCTTCCAGCGCGGCGATGGCCAAGCGAACTAGCCGCAGCGTTGTGGCGCTCTCCTTGTCGCCGCCCTTGGCGCGTTTTTCCAGGCTGGAGACGCGTTTTTCCAAGCTCTCCAGGTCGGCTAGCATGAGCTCGGTCTCGATGATGTCGAGGTCGGAGATCGGGTCGATGCGGCCCTCGACATGGCTGACATCGTCGTCGGTGAAACAGCGGGCGACGAAGGCGACGGCGTCGGTGTCGCGGATATTGGCCAGGAACTGGTTGCCGAGGCCCTCGCCCTTGGAGGCGCCGCGCACCAGGCCGGCGACATCGACGAAGTTGATCCGGGCCGGGATGATTTCCTTGGACGCGGCGATCTGGGCCAGGGCGTCCAGCCGGGGCTCGGGAACGGCCACGTCGCCGAGATTGGGCTCGATGGTGCAGAACGGATAGTTGGCCGCCTGCGCCGCCGCGGTCTCGGTGAGGGCGTTGAACAGGGTCGATTTGCCGACGTTGGGCAGGCCGACAATCGCGACTTTCAGGGCCATGGAACTCTTGGACGTTGCTTAAGGACCGGCGACCTAGCACGGATCGGGGCGTCAGGTCGAAGGCGGCTTGCGCGGGTCGGCTTTTTCGGCGGGCGCCAGGCGCATGACCTCGGCCTGGTACTTCTCGTCCTCGCCCTGCGCGAGCAGCGGCAGGGCGTCGGCGCAGGCATTGGCCATGGCGTTGACCCAGTTGTGGTCGGCTTTCGGAATGTCCGACAGCACGTAGTTCATCACCAGGTCCTTGTGGCCCGGATGGCCCATGCCCATGCGCGCGCGGCGGAAGTCGGGGCCGATGGCGGCGGCGATCGAGCGCACGCCGTTATTGCCAGCGGCGCCGCCGCCAGTCTTCATGCGAAAGCGTCCGGGGGCCAGGTCGATCTCGTCATAGAAGACCACCACGTCGGCGGGGGTGAGCTTGTAGAACTTCATCGCCTGGCTCACCGCCAGGCCGCTGTCGTTGTAATAGGTCTGGGGTTTCAAGAGCAGGGCGCGCGCCGGGCCGCTCTCGGTGTCGATCACCCCCTCGGCGGCCAGGGCGTTGAACTTCGCCCGCTCGGGGCCGAAGCCCCAGCGCTTGGCGATCGCCCGCAGCGTCAGGAAACCCAGGTTGTGGCGGTTGTGGGCATATTTTGGCTCCGGATTGCCCAGGCCGGCCAGGATGAGCACAGCGGTCGCGTCGGCGGCCGGACGCGGCAGGCCCTACTGGGCCTCAGCTTCCGGTTCGGCTTCCGTTTCGACGGCCTCGGCCGTAGCCGCCGCTTCATCGGCTTCTTCCGACTGCAAGGCCGAGGAGGTGGCGATCGAGGCCACCGTGGCCTCACGGTCGTGCAAGGACAGCTCGACGCCCTTGGGCAGCACGATATCGGCCGCACGCATGGTGTCGCCGATGTCCAGGCCGGTCAGGTCGATCACCAGCTCCTCGGGGATGGAGCCGGCTGGCGCCATCAGCTCGATCTCGTGCAGGGCGATGTTCAGCGTCCCGCCGCGCTTGATGCCGGGCGATTCCTCGTGGTTGCGGAAGTGCACCGGCACGGAGATGCGGATCAACTGGGTCACGTCGACGCGGTAGAGGTCGAAATGGATCGGCTCGTCGGTGACCGGATGGAACTGGATGTCCTTGGCGATGACCGACTGGGTTTCCGCGCCGTACTTCAAGGTCACCATGTGGCCGAGGAACTTGCCGGAGTGCAGCGCCCTGCGGAAGGTGTTGGCGCGGACGCTGATGGCCACGGGGCCGAGCTTGCCGCCGTAGAGGACGCCGGGGACGCCGCCGGCGCGGCGCACATCGCGCGCGCCACCGGTGCCGGTGTTTTGGCGGTCTTCCACGTCAAGGACGATATCGGCCATGGAGGGGCTCTCGAAATGAAACGCCGCGCGGTCGCGCGCGGCGTCGGCAGGCGAAATTGCGGCCGGCTAAATACACGCATCGCCAGCCGTGCGCAACGCCCGGCAAGGCTTTAGCGGGTGTGGCGCCGCTTCGACACATGCTTGGCCGGAGCGGTTGGCGGCGGCGGCGCGGCGGGCAACACCGTCGAGGGCGCCGGCGGCGGCGGCGCGCCGGCATCGATCATCACGCACTCGCCGGTGTCCGACATGGCGTGCTGGCCGAGGCAGAAGATGTCCTCGTAATAGGGCTTGGCCACCGCCAGGCACTGATAGAGGTTCAGCTTTGCCATGTTCAGGCAGTTGGCGCTGGTCGGATCGCTCAGCAGCGGTGCGACCAGGGTGGCGTTCTCGTCGCCGGCCTCGCCCAGCAGCGCCAGGGCGGCGACCGCCAAGCCGCGAATCACCACCGGCGGATAGGGGGCCGTCGCCGCCGGCGCGTTCAGCGGCAGCGGGTCGAACCCGGCGGCGGCGCGCTCCAGGTGGGCGATTTCGTCGGCGCGGCCGGTGAAGGTTGAGGCATTGGCGCTCTTGGCGTCCGCCAGCCGCTGGTCGCGATTGGGCACGAATGCCTTCGACCAGTCCTGGTGCTGCACGTCATAGGCCGCCTGGGTCACGGCCGCGCCGTCGGCCGAGAGCTTGCGGCCTTGTCCCATAAGGGCGGCGATGGCCAGGCCGGCGGCGGTGTCGGCGCCCTGCAGGCCCAGCACATAGCGCGGGTCCTGCTCGATCAGTCCGGCCAATTGCCGGCGGCCGGCGTCGTTCTCGGAATAGGCGCGCACATTGGCGACATAGTTGGGGTCCTGCAGCGCGGCGATGGCGGCATAGGCGATCTCGCCGCGCAGCAGGGCCTGCGGCTCGTCGCTGGCCCCCAGTTTCAGCGCCTGGGCGACGTCGTCGCCGTCCTTGAAGTTGGGGTCCACCAGCGCGACCCTGGCCATGTAGTCCTCATAGGCCGCGGCGCTGCC
>DASQSO010000111.1:0-4649 GCA_035642335.1 Caulobacteraceae bacterium | reverse complement strand
TTCTGTCCGATGAAGCGGCCATGCTCACCGGCGGGCTGGGGCTGTTGCCGTCGGCGGCGATCGGCGATCCCGGCAAGCCCGGCCTCTATGAGCCGATCCACGGCTCGGCTCCGGATATCGCCGGCAAGGGCTGGGCCAATCCGCTGGCCGCCATCCTTTCGTTCGAGATGGCGCTACGCTGGTCGCTTGGCCGCCCCGACCTGGCCGACCGGCTGAAAGCCGCGGTCAAGGCGGCGCTGGACGCTGGCGCCCGCACCCGCGACATAGGCGGGACGCTTTCCACCACCGAAATGGGTGACGCGGTGCTGGCGCGGCTTTAGCCGTTAGAGCAGCTCTTCCGGCGGGCCCATCATGTGGATGCCGGCGTCGACGTGGACCACCTCACCGGTGGCCGAGCGGCCCAGGTCCGAGGCGAGCCACAGGGCGCAGCCGGCCACGCTCTCGATGGCTGTGTGCTCCTTCAGCGCACTGAGCGCGGCGCTCTTGGCGTGCATGGAGCGGCCTCCGGAAATGCCCGCCAGCGACAGGGTGCGGATCGCGCCGGCGGAAATGGCGTTGACGCGGATTTTTTGCGGTCCGAGGTCCCGCGCGGCGTAGCGCACGGCGGATTCCAGCGCCGCCTTGGCAACGCCCATCATGTTGTAGTTGGGCATCGGCCGCTCGGCGCCCAGATAGGTCAGCGTCATGATCGAGCCGCCGTTGGGCATCAGTTTGGCCGCGCGCCTGGTCGCATCGACGAAGCTGTAGACCGAGATGTCCATGGCGAAGTGGAAACCGTCGCGGGTGGTGTTCTCCACGAACGAGCCCTGCAGCTGGTCGCGATCGGCCATGGCGATCGCGTGGACCATGAAATCCAACTGCTCCAAGGACTTCTCGACCTCGGCGAACGCCGCATCCATTGATGCGTCGTCGGCGACGTCGCAAGAGATCGGCAATGCTCCGACGCTTTCGGCCAGCGGTTTCGCGCGGCGCTCGTTCTGCTCCATATAGCTGATCGCTAGGTCCGCGCCCTGGGCGGCCATCTGTTCGGCGATCCCGAACGCGATGGAGTGGCTGTCGGCGAGGCCCATGATCAGGCCCTTCTTGCCCTTCATCAGGTCGCCCTTGGGCAGATCGAATGCGTCGGCCAAAGCTTTAAGCCTCCCATTTTGACTGTTGGCTCTGCCTAGCAGGCGGGCTGCGGCGACGCAAAATCCCGCCGCTAGTCGCCGACGCGGCTCATCACCAGCGTGCCGTTGGTGCCGCCGAAGCCGAAGCCGTTGGACATCACCGTCTCCAGCGCCATGTCCTTGCGCTCGCGTAGAATCGGCAGGTCGGCGAAGGCCGGGTCGATGGTCTCGATATGGGCGCTTTCGCAGGCGAAGCCGGCCCGCATCATCAAAAGGCAATAGATCGCCTCCTGCGCGCCGGCCGCGCCGAGGCTGTGGCCGGTCAGCGACTTGGTCGACGAGATCAGCGGCGCCTTGTCGCCGAACACCTCGCGCACCGCCTCCATCTCGCGGACGTCGCCAACCTCGGTCGAGGTGCCGTGCGGGTTCAGATAGTCGATCCGCCGCCCGCCCGCCGCTTCCATGGCCGCGCGCATACAGCGCACCGCCCCTTCCCCGGAGGGCGCCACCATGTCGTAGCCGTCGGAATTGGCGGCGTAGCCGGCGATCTCGGCATAGACGCGCGCGCCGCGGGCCTTGGCGTGTTCGAGCTCTTCCAGCACCACGACGCCAGCGCCGCCGGCGATGACGAAGCCGTCGCGATCCTTGTCGTAGGCGCGGCTGGCGACGGCCGGCCGGTTGTTATAGCGCGAGGACATGGCGCCCATGGCGTCGAACAGGTCAGACAGGGTCCAGTCCAGTTCTTCGCAGCCGCCCGCGAAGACGATGTCCTGCTTGCCGAATTGGATCTGCTCGGCCGCCGCGCCGATGCAATGGGTCGAGGTCGCGCAGGCCGAGGAGATCGAATAGTTGATCCCCTTGATCCTAAACCAGGTCGCCAGCGTGCCCGACGGGCCCGAGCTCATGGCCTTGGGCACGGCGAACGGGCCGATGCGTTTGGGGCCTTTTTCGCGGGTTGTGCTGGCCGCCTCGACGATGGCGCGGGTCGAGGTCCCGCCCGAGCCGACGATCAGGCCGGTGCGCGCGTTGGAGACCTCCGCTTCCTCGAGGCCCGCGTCGGCGATCGCCCGCTCCAGCGCCAAATGCCCATAGGCCGTGCCCGGCGCCAGGAAGCGGGCGGCGCGCCGGTCGATCAGCGCCTCCCAGTCAATCACCGAGGGCGCGTGCACCTGGCAGCGGAAACCCAGCTCGGTGTATTCCGGCGCGGCCACGACGCCCGAGCGCGCCTCGCGCAGCGAAGCGGTGACGTCATCGGCGGTGTTGCCGATGGGGCAAATGATCCCCAACCCCGTAATGACGACCCGGCGCATCCTTGTTTCCCGGTCAGCTCAGGTCCTTGGCGTCGAACAGGCCGACGCGAAGGTCGCGCGCTTCGTAAATGGGTTGCCCATCGGCCTCCATCACCCCGTCGCCAACGCCCATGACCAGCTTGCGGATAATAACGCGCTTCATGTCGATCCTGTAGCTGACGCGTTTGATCGTCGGGGCCACCTGGCCGGTGAACTTCACCTCGCCGACCCCCAGCGCCCGGCCGCGCCCGGGACCGCCGGACCAGGCCAGGAAGAAGCCGACCAGCTGCCACATGGCGTCGAGTCCCAGGCAGCCGGGCATCACCGGGTCGCCAAGGAAGTGGCACTGGAAGAACCACTGCTCGGGATCGATATCCAGTTCGGCGCGCATGAAGCCCTTGCCATGGGCGCCGCCCGCGCCGGCGATCTCGATGATCCGGTCGAACATCAGCATCGGCGGATTGGGCAGCTGCGCATTGCCCGGGCCGAACATGTCGCCCCGCGCGCAGGCGAGCAGGTCTTCTTTGTCGAACCGCGACGTTGTCGTCCAGGCCGTCATGCAAAATCCGCCGCGCGCGGCCCGAGCGGCCGAACCGAGGCGACTAGAGGTAGCACGCCCGCGTCCGTGGCCTCAACGACATTGCGGCGCGTCGTTCGCGCCCCAGACATCGGAGGCATTGATCCAGCCCGATGCCGTCCCGACATGCACCTTGCACCAACCCCTGGCGCAGCGTTCGACGGCGGCCAAGGCTCGTGAGGCCAGATAAGCGGTGACGATCCCGTCGTGGCGCGGCCGGTCGAGGATCGGCGCGGGGCCGGCTTGGGTCCGCATTACCGTGCGATGGCCGTCGGTGGTGCGCTCATGCACCCAGGAGAGCGAGCCGTCCGGATCGCAGATGCGCCGCCATTCGTTGTTCTCGGCCACCACCTGCACCGGCAAGCCGCGCACGTGATAGACCCACAGCAGCCGATGGTCGTCGCCGGGCCCGGAGCGGGCGTTCACCACGTCGAACTTCAGTGAGACATAGCGCGGCACTGGCAGGCCGGACGGCGTGGGCCGGTCCTCGTCGGCGCCAAGCCCCTGGCCGGCCAGCATCGCGACCACAAGGCCAAGCCCGGCGCCGATCGTCCGGGCCTTCCCGCGCAAAAATCGCCCAGCCAAACTCATCCTCGCCTTGGCCCCGCTTGGCCCGTTTGCTACAAGCCGCCCGAAGCGTGCGCGCGCAAGCGTTCCACGCGCCCGCGAACCCCAGCGTCCAATTCGAACCTCAACCATGACCGACCGCAAGCCGAAAGTCGTCGTCACGCGCAAGCTGCCCCCGCCGGTCGAGGCGCGGATGGGCGAGCTGTTCGACGCCGTCCTAAACGCGGACGACCAACCGATGGACGCGGCGGCTCTTGCGACGGCCGTGGCGGATACCGACGTGCTGGTGCCCACCATCACCGACCACGTCGACAAGGCGCTGATCGACGCGGCGAGTCCGCGCCTGCGGATCATCGCCAATTTCGGCGCCGGGGTCGATCATATCGACGTCGAAGCCGCCCACGCGCGCGGCATCGCGGTGACCAATACGCCAGGGGTGCTCACCGAGGACACCGCCGACATGACCATGGCCCTGATCATGGCCGTGGCCCGTCGGCTGGTCGAAGGCGCCAATATCGCCCAGGCTGGGGAGTTCGCCGGCTGGTCGCCGACCTGGATGCTTGGCAAGCGCCTGCGCGGCGCCAGCCTCGGCATCGTCGGCATGGGCCGGATCGGCCAGGCCCTGGCCCGCCGCGCCAAGGCCTTCGGCCTCAAGATCAACTACCACAACCGAAAACCCGCCGGCCGGCTGATCGAGGAGGAGCTGGGCGCGACCTATTGGGACAGCCTCGACCAGATGCTGGCCCATATGGACATCGTCTCGCTCAACTGCCCGCACACGCCGGCCACCTATCACCTGTTGTCCGCCCGCCGGCTGAAGCTGCTCCAGCCGCACGCCATCATCGTCAATACCGCCAGGGGCGAGGTGATCGACGAGGCATCGATGGCCAACATGCTGCAGGCGGGCGAACTGGGCGGCGCCGGCCTCGACGTCTTCGAGCATGAACCGACGATCAACCCCCGCCTGCTCAAGCTGCCCAGCGTCGTGCTGCTGCCGCACATGAGCTCGGCCACGGTCGAGGCGCGCATCGAGATGGGTGAAAAGGTAATGATCAACATCCGCACCTTCCTGGACGGCCACAAACCGCCGGACCGGGTGATCCCATC
>DASQSO010000110.1:0-8373 GCA_035642335.1 Caulobacteraceae bacterium | reverse complement strand
TCAAGGACCGCATCGGCGCCTCGATGATCGAGTCGCTGGAGGCCGAAGGCATCCTCAAGCCCGGCTCAACCATCATCGAGCCGACCAGCGGCAATACCGGCATCGCCCTGGCCTTCGTGGCCGCGGCCAAGGGCTATCCGATCATCCTGGTCATGCCGGAAAGCATGTCGATGGAGCGGCGCAAGATGCTGGTGCTGCTGGGCGCGCGGCTGGAGCTGACCCCGGCGGAAAAAGGCATGCGCGGCGCCGTCGCCCGCGCCCAGGAGCTGCTGGCGGAAATCCCCGGCTCGGTCATGCCGCAGCAGTTCGAGAACGTCGCCAACCCCATGGTCCACCAGGTCTCGACCGGCGAGGAGATCTGGAACGACACCGGCGGCAAGGTGGACGCGGTGGTCTCCGGCGTCGGCACCGCCGGCACCATCACCGGGGTCGGTCACGTGCTGAAGGCCAAGAAGCCCTCCGTCCAGATGATCGCCCTGGAGCCCGAGGGCTCGGCCGTGCTGTCAGGCGGGCCCGCCGGTCCTCACAAGATCCAGGGCATCGGCGCTGGTTTCGTGCCCGGCGTACTGGATCGCGGCGTCATCGACCGGGTGATGACCGTTACCAATGACGAGGCGTTCGAGATGGCGCGCAAGGCCGCGCGTATCGAGGGCCTGCCCGGCGGCATCTCGTCCGGCGCGGCGCTGTCGGCGGCCTTTCGGCTGGCCGCGGAGGACGCCTATGCCGGCAAGATGATCGTCACCATCATCCCGAGCTTCGCCGAGCGCTATCTGTCCACGGCCCTGTTCGACGGGCTCTGACCCGCCCATGACCGACGTCTTCACCGCCGAAAAGCGCTCGGCGGTGATGGCGCGGGTGAAGGCGCGAGACACCGGACCGGAACGGGTGGTGCGGCGGCTATTGTGGCGGCTGGGCGCACGCTACCGACTGGATCGCGGCGACCTGCCCGGACGCCCGGACATCGTTCTGCCCGGGCGCAAGCTCGCGATCTTCGTCCATGGCTGCTTCTGGCACGGCCATGATTGCGCCCGCGGCGCCCGCGTACCGAAAGCCAACCGCGACTATTGGATTGGCAAGATCGGCCGCAACCGCGCCCGCGATAAGAAGACCCGCGGGGCGCTTGAAGCTCTGGGCTGGCGGGTCGAGGTGGTGTGGGAGTGCGACCTGAAGGATGCGGAGGCGCTGGAAAAGCGGCTGGCCGGGTTGCTCGCGCGACTCCCTCTCCCCCGCGAAGGGCGGGGAAGAGGGCCGGGGTGAGGGGGCCTCGGCGGCTCAGCAGCATCACCTTCGAGGATTTTGTTGCGGAAAGGCCGCTCCCCTCACCCTGCCCTCTCCCCGTTTCACGGGGCGAGGGTTCTAGAAAGCCTCCGCCTTCAGCGCCATCATGCTCTTCGAGCCCGCCTTCAGTTTGGCCAAGCAGCTGACGCTGTCTGGCAGGACGCGGTCGAGGAAGTAGCGGCCGGTGGTCAGTTTGTCGGCGTAGAAGGGATCGGCATCGCCGGCCTTGGCCAGCGCCGCGTTGGCGATCAGCGCCCACATGTAGGCCAAGGCAGTCAGGCCAAAGAGATGCAGGTAGTCGGTGGAGGCGGCGCCCGCCTCCTCTGGATTCTGCAGCCCGTTCTGCATCAGCCAGCCGGTGGCCTCCTGCAGCCGCGTCTTCGCCCCGGCTAGGCCCTCGACGAACGGGACGAGCCCGTCGTCGTTCGCGTGCGCGTCGGTGAAGGCGTCGATCTCGGCGAAGAAGCCCAGCACCGCGCGGCCGCCGTTCGCGGCGAGCTTGCGGCCGACCAGGTCCAGCGCCTGGATGCCGTTGGTTCCCTCGTAGATCATGCTGATGCGCACATCGCGCAGGTACTGGCTGGCCGGGAAGTGCTCGGTGAAGCCCGAGCCGCCGTGCACCTGCATGGCGTCGGAGCAGATCTTGAAGCCCTTGTCGGTCAGGAAGCCCTTCGCCACCGGAGTCATCAGGCCCATGTAGTCGGATGCCCGCTCGCGCACCGCCGCATCCGGACTCTCATGCATCAGGTCGCCCTGCAACGCCGTCCAGAGCAGGAACGCGCGCCCACCCTCGAGGATGGCGCGGCTGTCCATCAGCATGCGGCGGATGTCCGGGTGCACGATGATCGGGTCGGCCGGGCCGTCGGGGTTCTTCGGGCCGGACAGAGCGCGGCCCTGCAGCCGCTCGCGCGCGAAGTCGCTGGCCGCCTGGTAGGCCGCCTCGCCCTGGGCCAGCCCTTGCAGGCCGACGCCCAGACGCGCCTCGTTCATCATCACGAACATCAGGCGAAGCCCGGCGTTCTCCTCGCCGATCAGCCAGCCCTGAGCGTCCTCATAGGACATGAAACAGGTGGCGTTGCCATGAATGCCCATCTTCTCTTCCAGCCCGACGCACTTGACCCCGGCGTTGCGCGGTCCGACGCCGCCATCGGCGGTCGGCAGGAACTTGGGGGTGATGAAGAGGGAAATGCCGCGCACGCCAGCCGGCGCGCCCTCGATGCGGGCCAGCACGAGGTGGACGATGTTTTCCGCTAGGTCATGCTCGCCGCCGGAGATCCAGATCTTCTCGCCGGTGATCCGGTAGGAGCCATCGGCTTGCGGAACCGCCTTGGTGCGCAGAAGGCCGAGATCGGTGCCGCACTGGGGCTCGGTGAGGTTCATGGTGCCACCCCATTGGCCGCTGGCCAGCTTTGGCAGGTAGGTCGCCTTCTGCTCCGGCGAGCCGCCTTCCAGGATGGCGGAATAAGCCCCGTGGGTCAGGCCTGGATACATCGAGAAGGCCATGTTGGCCGAGGACGACATTTCCGAAAAGGCCAGGCTGACCACCCTTGGCAAGGCCTGGCCGCCGAACTCGGCCACCGCGCCGAGGGCTGGCCATCCGGCCTCGACCATCGCCCGGTAAGCCTCCCTGAAGCCCTTGGGGGTAGTGACGCTGTAGTCGGGCGACCAATGGCAGCCTTCGGTGTCGCCGACCTTGTTGATCGGGGCCAGCACCTCTTCGCAGAAGCGCGCCGACTCCGTCAGGATCTGCTCGACGGTGTCTAGCGAGGCGTCGGCGAAGCCCGGCAGGTTGCTGTAGCGATCGAGCTCCAGAACCTCCCTGAGCACGAACATCTGGTCGCGAACGGGGGCGCGGTAGCTCATGGCGGTCAACCGTATGGCTTAAGGTCGGAAGGGGCCGATTATTTGGCGAATTCGTGCACGTCGTCCAGGCGCTCACGCAGCACCTGGTCATAATCCCTAGCCTTGGGCAAAAGGTCCGGGCGGGTGTTGGCCAGACGGGCCTCCATCGCCTTGCAACCTTCGCGCAAGGCTTCCAGCGCGTGATCGATATCCTCGCGCTTGGCTTCCAACGCCACGATCTGGTCCTGGAACTTGCGCAGCGACTTGGCCGCCTGGGCGGCGCCGCCGTCGTCGGGCGTATAGAGTTCGAGGATTTCGCGGATGTCGGCGAGGCTGAGGCCGACGCGCTTGCCGCGCAGGATCAGGATCAACCGGGCGCGGTCGCGATAGTTGTAGACCCGGTTCAGGCCCTCGCGGGCCGGCGAGAGCAGGCCCTTGTCCTCATAGAACCTGAGCGCGCGCGGGGTGACTTTGAATTCGATGCAGAGCTGACGGATCGAGTAGGTGCGTTCTGGGCGTCTTAGATCGGACATTGCCGGCCTCCCTTATGGAGTCCATCCTAGTTCGCGCTTACGTAAACGTCAAGCTCAAGTGATCGCCGCTAACCTAGTTGACCGCCAGGTCTTCGCCGGCCAGTGCTCGCTCGATCAGGCCGATGGTGCGCTCCAAGCCGAAGATAGCGGCGAAGGAGCCGAAGCGGGGTCCCTGACTCTGGCCCAACAACACCTCATAGAGGGCGGAGAACCAGTCGCGCAGGGGCTCGAAGCCGGCCGCCTTGCCCGCCGCATAGACCTCGTTCTGGATCACCTCGCCGGACTCGCAATCCTGAGGTAGCATCTTCAGGCGGAGCAGCAGATCAGCGAAGGCCTTCCACTCTCGCTCATCGGGTTGCCGGAACGTCTTCGCCGGGCGGACGAAGTCCTCGTAGTAGTTGATGGCATAGGCGCAGAGCCGATCGAGCAGCGGCTCGGTTTCAGGCGAAGCGCCCGGCAGGTGGCGGCTCAGAAAACCCCAGAGAATGGCTTTGTCCGAAGCGTTGGCCGCCTCGACAAGGGCGAGTAGCAGGCCGAACGACACCGGCGAGCCGCGCTCCGGCGGCTGGCCGCCGTGGATGAACCAGGCCGGGTTGTCGAGCCGGTTGGCCGTATTCTCCCGCCGGTTATAGGCGTCCAGCTGCTGCAGGTACTCGTCGGTGGCGCGCGGGATGACGTCGAAATAGAGCCGCTTGGCCGAGCGCGGCGACTGGAACATGTAGTAGGCCACGCTCTCGGTCGTGCCGTAGCGCAGCCAGTCCTCGATGGTCAGGCCGTTGCCCTTGGACTTGGAGATGCGCTGGCCGTTCTCGTCCAGGAAGAGCTCGAAATTGAACCCGTCCGGCGGCTCGCCGCCGAGGACGCGACAGATCTTGTTGGAGACCTTGACCGAGTCGATCAGGTCCTTGCCGGACATCTCGAAATCCACCGCCAAGGCGGTCCAGCGCATGGCCCAATCCGGCCGCCAGTTCAATTTCGCCGCTCCGCCGGTGACCGGAGCTTCAGTCAACTCGCCGTCCTCGTCGGCAAAGACGATGGTCCCTCGATCGACGTGGCGCTCCAGGGTCGGAACCTCGAGCACATGGCCAGTCTTCGGGCTGATCGGGAAGAAAGGCGAATAGGTGGCGCGCCGGTCAGGCCCGAGGGTCGGCAGCATGATCGCCTGGATGTCGTCGAAGCGGGCTAGCGCGGTCAGCAGGGTCTGGTCGTAGAGGCCGGAGCGGTAGGCGTGGGTCGCCGACAGGAACTCGTAGTCGAACCCGGCTTCGTCCAGGAAGGCGCGCAGAAGGGCGTTGTTATGGGCGCCGAAGCTGTCGTACTCGCCGAACGGGTCGCGCACGGCGGTCAGCGGCTTGCCGATGTCTTCATAGAGCATGGCCTGGTTCGGCAGGTTCGGCGCGATGCGGCGCATGCCGTCCATGTCGTCGGAGACGCAGATCAGCCGGGTTGGGATGGCGTCGTCGGTCAGGGCGCGAAAGGCCTGGCGCACCATGGCCGGCCGCGCCACCTCGCTGAAGGTGCCCAGGTGCGGCGGCCCGGACGGGCCGTAGCCGCACGAGAACACCACCGGCCTGCGCAGCGCCGCGAAGGTCGTCGCCGCCTCGTCCGTCTTGCCGGCGCCGATCAGGCTGGCGGCCAGATCGCGCTCGGCCTCATCCAGCCGCAGCCGTAGGATCCGGGCGATCAGAAGACGGGCCTGCTCGAACGGCCAGGACTTCGCCTCGCGCGCCAAAGAAGAAAGACCTTGAACCATCGCGGGCCTTAAAGGCGGGGCGGGGGCTCGATGCAAGCCTTGCCTTGAAGCCGTCACAAGGGCTGCCCACTATGCGAGGGTGAAAACCATCCTCGCCATCGCCGCCGCCTTCGCGCTCGCCATCACCGCGCCGGCCCTCGCCGACGCCCCCCAGTCCGCCGTCTTCTCCGGCGGCTGTTTCTGGACGATGCAGCACGACATGGAGCACATCCCTGGCGTGGTCTCGACCGAGGTCGGCTACACCGGCGGCCACGTCGACCACCCGACCTATGAGGATGTGTCCAGCGAGACCACCGGCCACCTGGAATCCATCAAGGTGACCTTCAATCCGGCGAAGATCAGCTATGCGGCCCTGGTGCAGCGCTACTGGCATTTGATCGACCCCACCGACGCCGGCGGGGCTTTCTGCGACCGCGGCGCCTCCTATCACAGCGCCATCTTCGTCAGTTCCCCCGACCAGCGCCGCATCGCGGAGGCGTCGAAGGCCGCGCTCGAACAAGGGCCGCTGAAGGGCAAGATCGTCACACCGATCCGCAATGTCGTGACCTTCTGGCCGGCGGAAGACTATCACCAGCACTATGCCGACAAGAACGTCCTGGCCTATGGCGCCTACCGCATCGGCTGCGGCAAGGATGGCGTGGTCAAGCGCATCTGGGGTCCGCTGGCTTTCCACTAGCCTTCTATCTGGGGGCTCACGCCCTTTTCATGCCGGCCGCTTGGTCTATTAGGCGTTCCCATGATCGCGCCCGTACCCGCTGAATGGTCGCCGCATCGCGCGATGTGGCTGGGCTTTCCGAGCCATGCCGAGCTGTGGGAGGACAATCTCGCTCCCGCCCAGGCCGAGACCGCCGCCCTGGCCCGCGCCCTGGCCGGACCAGGCAAGGAGCGGGTGCGGCTGCTGGTGCGCGGCGATGCGGCCGAGGCCGCCGCCCGCGCCTTGCTCGACGATGTGGCCGGCGTTGAGCTGGTGCGCGGCCTGTTCGGCGATGTCTGGCTGCGCGACACCGGGCCGATCTTCCTCGACCGCGACGGCGCCTTCACCGCCCAGGCCTTCCGCTTCAACGGCTGGGGCGGCAAGTACCGGCTTGAGGGCGACGAGATCGTCGGCGAGCAGATCGCCGCCGCGGCCGGCGCGCCGCTGCTGACCGCGGCCTGCGTGATGGAGGGCGGCGCCCTGGACCACGACGGGCTCGGCACGGTGCTCACCACCCGCCAATGCTTGCTCAATCCCAACCGCAACCACGACTGGAGCGAAGTCGAGGCCGAGGCGGCGCTGAGCGCGAACCTCGGTGCGCGGTCGGTGCTCTGGCTGGGCGACGGCCTGACCAACGACCATACCGACGGTCATGTGGACAACCTGGCCCGTTTCGTTGCGCCGGGCGTGGTCGCCTGTCCCGTGGCCTGGGGCCAGAGCGACCCCAACGCCGAGGTCTACGACGACGCCGCGCGCCGGCTCGCCGGCATGCGTACGGCGCGCGGCTCGGCCTTGACCGTCACCCGCATCGCCTCTCCCGGCCGGATCGAGGACGAGGAAGGGACCGTTCTGCCCGCCTCGCACATGAACTTCATCATCGCCAACGGCGCGGTGGTCGCGCCCGTCTACGAGACCCGCGCGGCCGCCTTCGCGCTCGACACGCTGCAGAGCCTTTTTCCCGAACGCACCGTGATCGGCCTGCCCTCGCACGCCCTGCTCAGCGGCGGCGGCTCCTTCCACTGCATCAGCCGCGAGGAGCCGGCATGACCCGGACCTTGAGCCTGGGCGTGCTGCAGAGCGCCTATGGCGACGACCTCGCGGCCAATATCGCTCGCACCGAGGGCCTGATCCGCGAGGCCGCCGCCGCCGGCGCCCAGGTCATCCTGCCGCCGGAGCTGTTCCAGGGTCCCTACTTCTGCGTGCGGCAGGAGGAGCGCTGGTTCGCCCACGCCCACCCCTGGCGCACCCACCCGTGCGTCACCGCCCTGGCGCCGCTGGCGGCTGAGCTGGGCGTGGTCATCCCGGTCTCGATCTTCGAGCGCGAGGGGCCGCACTATTTCAACAGCCTGGTGATGATCGACGCCGACGGCTCATTGCTCGGCCTCTATCGCAAAAGCCACATCCCCGATGGCCCAGGCTATCAGGAGAAATACTACTTTCGGCCCGGCGACACCGGCTTCCAGGTCTGGGACACCCGCCACGGCCGCCTTGGCGTCGGCGTCTGCTGGGACCAGTGGTATCCTGAGGCCGCGCGGGCCATGACCCTAATGGGCGCCGAGGCCCTGCTCTATCCCACCGCCATCGGCTCGGAGCCGCACGATCCGACCCTAGACACCGCCCTGCCCTGGCGGCGGGCCATGCAAGGGCATGCTGTCTCCAACATCATCCCGGTCGCCGGCGCCAACCGCACCGGCTTCGAGCCCTGGGACGACTACCCCGGCGGCGGCCAGCGCTTCTATGGCTCCAGCTTCATCTGCGACCATCGCGGCGACCTGATCGCCGACCTCGGCCCCGATGACGAGGGCTTCGCCGTGGCCAGCTTCGACCTGGACTTCATGGCCATGCACCGCGCCGCCTGGGGCTTCTTCCGCGACCGCCGGCCCGACCTCTACGGCGCGCTGACCGAGCCGAGGCCGGCGTGATCGAGACCGAGCGGCTGATCTTAAGGCCCTTCGCTGAGGCGGACCGCGAGGCCTTCATCGACATCGCGGCCGACCCCAAGGTCAGCGCGTGGCTGGGCAGCGACAAGACCAGGGCGGAAGCTTCCGTCGACTTCAACCGCGCGCGAGCGTTTTGGGAAGAGCGCCGTAGCGGCTGGCTGGCCATCGCACGCAAACCGGACGGACGGGTGGTCGGCCGCGTCTGCTGCAGGCGACAACCGCCCGAGTGGGAGCACCCGATGGGCGAGGTCGTCGAACTGGGCTGGGCCTTGGCGCCCGACGCCTGGGGGGCGGGCTACGCCAGCGAAGCGGCCGCTGCGATGCTCCCCTGGG
>DASQSO010000109.1:0-8769 GCA_035642335.1 Caulobacteraceae bacterium | reverse complement strand
CGGAACCGGAACGCACAAAGGCCCGCGGTCGTTCAGCGGGGCTCGTGGTGAGCGAGCCTATCACGGTCGATGCACGCGGCCATCGCTGCCCGACGCCCACCTTGCGTCTGCGCCGGGCGCTGGAAGCAGCCGAGGTGGGGGCTTGCGTGCGGCTGCTGGCCGACGATCCGATGGCCCGGATCGACGTGCCGCATTTCGTGCGCGAGGCCGGGCATGAGCTGATCGAGACCGGAGAGATCGAGGCGGCGCTCAGCTTCGTGGTGCGGAAACGCGCCTCGCCTTCGCCGGACGACGGGCCGGCGGCTTGAGCGCGAGCTCCAGTTCGGTGGCCAGGGCGCCGCCGAAAAAGACCGCGTTCACGGTCCAGGACAGCCAGACCAGCATCACCACCACCGCGGCGACGGAACCGTAGGTCGCCGCGATATGAGCGAACTGCCTGACGTAGACGGCGCTGGCCCAGGACGCCGCCATCGACAGAGCCGCGGCGACGACACCCCCGACCACCGCCGGATGCCAGGCGACCGGATCGCTGGACATGGCGAAGCGATAGACCAGGGTCAGGCCGACGGTGAGGCCCAGCGAAGCCCACGCCCATTCGCTATAGAAGATGCCGAGGTGCAGCGGCACGTGCAGGTCGGCGCGGGCGACCCGGAAGGCCAGGAACAAGCCCGAGGTCAGGGTCATCAGGGCGAAGGCGGCGATCAGCGCCCCGGCGGCTAAGAGGTTGAAGCTGAAGAAGCCGCGCGGCGTCGCCTCGTCGTGGATGAAGGACAGGCCGGCGATCAGGGCCTTGAAGCCGCGGTGCGCCGCATAGAGCCCGATGACCAGGGCGATGACGCTCTGGGTCGAGACCAGCCGGATGGGCGCCTGGGCGAGGCGCAGCAGTTCGTTCTGAAACAGCGCGAAGGCGCCGGGCGGCATGATCGGGGCGAAGGCGTCGGCCTGGCTCATGGCCTGTTCCGGCGTCAAGAGCACGCTGTAGATGCCAATCAGGATGGCCACCGCCGGAAACACCGCCAGCAGCGCGAAAAACGACACTCCGCCGGTATAGAGCATGACGTCGCGGCCCCAGAGCCGCTTGAGCGCGCGCCAGGTCAGCTGGCTCCCGCGAACGACCCAGCGGATCGGGTTTTCGTCGAGCGCCTGGACGGGGGGCTGATCCATGGCCTGCACATAGCCGCAGTCGCGCCTTTGTCGACGCTCAAAATAAGTACGGCGCGTCGCCGATCATGGGCGACGCGCCGCGCTTTGAGGACACCGGGTCCCCTGACCGATCGCCGCCTGAGGGACGGGGAAGAGGCGGCCACCGACCAGTTGCCATATTGGCGGGCAAAGCTGAACCGTGGCTGAACGAAGGCCGCCGCCCCGGCGTCAGAGCGCTCCGGCCGCCCGCAGGGCTTCGATGGCCGATCGCGCAAAGCCCCAGTCGCAAAGCGCCGCCTCATTGTCGGCGCCAACGGCCGGCGGCGGCGCCTGGATCGCGCCAGGCGTCGCCGAGAATCGCGGCGCCGGCGCCGGCTGCACCACCCCGTCTATGGTCACGAAGGTTTCGCGCGCGGCGTTGTGCGGATGGCTCGCCGCCTCCTTCAGCCCCATGACCGGCGCGAAGCAGACATCGGTGCCTTCCATCAGCGCGGTCCACTCATCGCGGGTCTTGGTCCTGATCACCGCCGCGAGTTTCGCCTTCAGCTCCGACCAGTCGTCGCGGCTCATCTGCAGCTTGAACTGCGGGTCGTCCAATCCCGCCTTTTCAAGCAGCAGCGCATAGAACTGCGGCTCGATGGAGCCAAGCGATACCCACTTATCGTCCTTGCACTGATAGACGTCGTAGAAGTGCGCGCCGCCGTCGAGCAGGTTGGCGCCGCGGCCCTCGCGCCAGGCGCCCGAGGCCAGCATTCCGTAGAACATGGCCATCAGTGACGCCGAGCCGTCGGTCATGGCGCAGTCGATCACCTGCCCCTCGCCCGTGGCGCGGGCGTGGATGACCCCGGCCAGCAGCCCGAAGGCCAGATAGAGCGCCCCACCGCCGAAATCGCCGACCAGGTTCAGCGGCGGCACGGGCTTGTCGCCGCCGATCGCCGCCAGCGCGCCGGTGAGCGCGATGTAGTTGATGTCGTGGCCGGCGGCCAGGGCCAGCGGCCCAAACTGGCCCCAGCCGGTCATGCGGCCGTAGACCAGCTTCGGATTGCGCGTCAGCGCCACCTCGGGGCCCAGGCCCAGCCGCTCCATGACGCCGGGCCGGAAGCCCTCGAACGTCGCGTCGGCGCGTTCCAAAAGCGTCAGGCAGGCCTCGATCGCCTCCGGCGTCTTCAGATCCAGCGCGATAGAACGCCGCCCCCGCTCGGTGACGGCGAACTTGGAGCCGCGCCCGCCGCCCTTGCGGTCGATCCGCACCACGTCCGCCCCCAGATCCGACAGCAGCATGCCGCAGAAGGGGCCCGGCCCGATGCCGGCGAATTCGACGATCTTCAGTCCCGAGAGGGGGCCCTTGCCCATTTGATTTATCCAAGGTTTGCGCGGGCTTTTGAACCGCTACGGCGACCGAGCGCCTCTGCTATGGTTGCCGAAGGCCGAGTCTTGCGGGCAAGCTAGTCCAGTTGGCGCGCGCCGGAAACGGCGCCGCGACGTCAAGTCGAGAGGGGAGATTTTGCCGGTTCGAGCGCGCGTCCTGATCGTCTCCCGCGACGACGCCCTGGCCGGCCCCCTCGCCGAGGGGTTGGACCGGCTCGGCTGGCGTACGGTCACCGCGCGCGGGCCCTATGCGGCCTTGGCCGCTCTGGCCGACATGGAGATCGAGGCGGCCATCGTCGACGTCGCCGCCGGCCCGCGGGACGCCCCCGCCCTCGCCCGCCGGCTGAAGGCGGCCTATGCGCCACGCCGCCTGCCGGTGATCGCCATCGGCGAGCCGGAGCCGGGCCAATCGGCCGACAATATCGACCTGACGCTGGCCGCGCCCCTGCACCCGGCCCAGGCGGCGCTCAGGCTGGAGTCCCTGGTGCGCATGGCCGTCGCCGAGGAGGAGTTCGAGCTGCGGCTGGACACCTTCGCCGAGCGCGGCCGCCGGCTCGATCTGCCCGAAGTGGCGGCGAGCCCGCTGAAAGTCCTGGCTGTCGGCGAACCGGCGCCGGAGTTCCTCGCCCTCTCCAACGCCCTGGCCAGCGTCGGCGCCGAGGTGGTCGGCGCCTTCACCGCCTATACCACCTTCGACTACCTGCATGAGCGCGACTTCGACGCCGTGGCGCTCTGGGCAGGCGACAACCAGGCCGAGGCTCTGTCGATCGCCACCGGCATGCGGCGCAACACCCGGCTCTATCATGTGCCCGCCCTGCTCTATCTGCAGAGCCCGGCCCGGATCGGCATCGCCGAGGCCTATCACCGCGGCATTTCCGACGTGGCGACGCCTGAGACCCCGGCGCTGGGGACCGCCAGGCGGGTGATCGAACTGGCCGCCGCCTATCGCCGTCAGAACGCCATCCGCCATGCTTTGGAACAGACACGCGGCTCCGGGCTGATGGACGGGCCGACCGGCCTGTTCACCCGCGACCTGTTCGCCGCCCACCTGGCGCGGCTGGTGCAAGCGAGCCGGCTGCGGCGCCGGCCGCTGTCGCTGTGCGTGCTCAGGGTCGCCGACCGGCCGGAGCTGGCCATCGCGCGCAAGGGCGGCTGGCTCGACCGGGCCGTGCCGCAGATCGGCTCGATGATCGGCCGGCTGATCCGGGTCGAGGACACCGCCGCGCGACTCGGCCCCGAGGTTTTCGCACTCGCCCTGCCCGCCACCAATCGGGCGGCGGCGAGCGCCGCCGGCGAGCGCATCTGCGCCGTCATCGCCTGCACCGCCTTCGACGCCGGTGGGAGCCGCCCGCCCTTCGTGGTCGAGTTCGACGTCGGCGTCGCCGAGGTCGAAGCCGGTGAAAACGCCGCCCACGCGCTTGAGCGCGCCGCCGCCATCGCGCTACAGCTCAAGGCCGGCTAGTTTCGGCGAGTTTCGGAGTCTCCCCGCGTGCCCAGCCAGTATGGACCGCTGCTTCCCTACATCATCCCGCTGCTGATCGTTCTGCTGATCGTCCGGCGCGGGCTGATGCCCCGGAAGATCAAGGTCGAGCGCATGTGGGTCCTGCCGGCGCTGCTGGTCTTCGCAAGCGCCTCGATGTTCGCCTCGGCCCATGCGCCCAGCCCGCTGGTGGTCGCCGAACTGGCCGCCGCCCTGGCGGCCGGCGCGGTGGTCGGCTGGTATCGCGGCCGGCTCACCCACATCAGCATCGACCCGGAGACCCACGACCTGACCAGCAAGACCTCCCCGGTCGGGCTGGTGCTGCTCGCGGTGCTGTTCGCCGCCCGCTACGGTGTCCGCCTTGTGTTGCCGGGCACCGGCGCCGGCGAGCCAGGTTCGCTGGCGACCCAGGCCAGCGCCATCGCCGACGCGCTGGCGCTGTTCGGCATTGGCGCCCTGGTGATCCAGCGCCTGGAGATGTGGATGCGCTGCAACCGCCTGCTGGCCGAGGCGCGGGCCGGACGGTAGGGGGAGCCGTCACCCTGGCGCCAAACCTGATGGAGGTCGAGGCTCCTCGGTCACCACGTCAAGGGCCTCTACCGTGACGAACGCCCATTCGGGTATACCTTCGCCGGGAAACCAGCCAACGGGGTCGCGCCGCGACAGACTCCGACCGAAAACATTGGGAGACTAAAACCTTGACCCTGCCCGAGGCGCTGGCCGCCTATCTTTCCGAATTCTGGGGCGCGCCGGTCACGGTTGAGAACGTCTCGCGCATCCCCGGCGGGGCCAGCCGCGAGACCTACAGTTTCGACGCCGTGCGCGACGGCGGCGAGCGCCGCGGCCTGATCCTGCGCCGCGACCCGGTCGGCAGCCTGATCGACACTGATCGCGCCACCGAATTCCTCGCCTACCAGTCCTTCCAGGACCTGGCGCCGGTGCCTGAGCCGATCGTCCTTGAAGCGGGGGTCACGGTGCTCGAGCGGCCCTTCTTCATCATGGGCCGGGTCGATGGCGGCCGCGCCTCCTCGCCCTTCGCCCACAATCCCTACGATCCGCACGCCGAGGCCGTGGGGCGCACCCTCTTCCAGATCCTCGGGCGCATCGCCCGCACCGACCCCGCGGGCCTGCCGATCGCCACCGCCTTTGAGGCGCCGGCCCTGGACGCCTGCTGGCGGCGCGAGCTGGACTATTGGGAAGGCGTCATCCTGCGCGACGAGCGGCATCCGCAACCGATTGCCCGCGCGGCGCTTCGGCGGCTGCGCGCCAACCCGCCCGCCCCGGCGCGGAAGCTGTCGGTGGTGCACGGCGACTACCGCTCGGGCAATTTCCTGCACGACGGCCGGGGCCGCATCCTGGCCATCCTCGACTGGGAGATGGCCCACCTGGGCGATCCGCTGGAGGACCTGGCCTGGTGCCTCGATCCGCTGTGGAGCCATTTCGACGAGAGCCGCGCGGCGGGGACCTTGCTCCGCGCCGAGGCGATCGCCGTCTGGGAACGGGAAAGCGGCCTGACCGCCGACCCCAGGGCCCTGGCCTGGTGGTCTCTGTTCAACTCGGTGAAGGGCCAGGCGATCTGGACCACCTCGGGCAAGACCTTCGTCGAGGCCGGCTGCCGCGACCTGGTGCTGGGATTCAGCGGGACCTACACCGCGCGCCGCCATGACAAGATCATCGCCGACCAGCTCGAGCGGCTGGTGGTTCAGGAGAACTGGGCATGACCCCGACCGCGCCGGAACTGCTGGGCGGCTGCGTCGTGGCGCTGGCTACGCCCCCAAAGGCCGAGGAAATGGGGCCATTCATGGCCGGAACCGTCGGCATCGCCGCCCTGCTCGACATGCTGGCCGCCCAGGAATGCGCCACCGGCTCGGCGGCAAGGGTCTGGGAGAACGCCGCCCTGCGCGGCCTGTTCGCCGAGGCCGCCGGCGCCTATGACGCGAGACTGGGCGGCGCGCTCGCCTCGTCCGGCGAGGTCACGGACGGCGACTATTCGCTGGCCGCGCTCGACGCCGCCAACGCCGAGCTGCGCCGCCGGCTGATCCGATTGCATGAGGCGGTGGAGGCGGCGCGGGACGCGGGCTTCGATCGCCGCATCCTGGTCCTCTATCGCGACATGGCCGCGCGGCGGGAGCTTCAGCTTCCGCCCATGCCGGGTTAGAGGAGAGCCCGCCCGATGTTTTTCTGCCCGATGCCTTCGAACCGGAGCCCGCAATGACCGATGTCGCCCCGCCGCCCGCCCATCCCATCGGCCATGCGCTCGCGACCCCGGACAAGCCGGCCTACATCATGGCCGGCACGGGCGAGACGGTGAGCTTCCGCCAGCTCGACGAGCGCGCCAACCAGGGCGCGCAGCTGCTTCGCTCGCTCGGCCTGAAGCGCGGCGACGGCATGGCCGTCTTCATGGACAACAGCCCGCGCTATTTCGAGGTGCTGTGGGCGGCCGAGCGCACCGGCGTCTACTGCACCTGCATCTCGTCGAAGCTGACCGCGGCGGAGACCGAGTACATCATCCGCGATGGCGGTTGCCGCGTGCTGATCGCCTCGAAGAGCGTCGAGGACGTCGCCCTGGCGCTCAACGCCCTGGTTCCCGACGTGAAGCGCTTCATGTGCGACGGGACCGCCGACGGCTACGAGAGCTTCGAAGCGGCGCGGGACGCCTTCCCGGCCGAACCGATCGCCGATCCGTCGCCCGGCGGCATCATGCTCTATTCGTCCGGCACCACCGGTCGGCCGAAGGGGGTCAAGCATCCGCTGCCCGAGGGCGCGGTCGGCTCGAACCCGAACCCCCTGGGGATGCTGGGCCGCATGCTCTACGGCTTCACGCCCGACATGGTCTATCTGTCGCCGGCGCCGCTCTACCACGCGGCGCCGCTCCGCTGGTCGATGGCGGTGCAGCAGCTTGGCGGCACGGTGATCGTGATGGAACGCTTCGACCCCGAACTGGCGCTGAAATACATCGAGCAATACCATGTCACCCACGCGCAATGGGTGCCGACCCATTTCGTCCGTATGCTGAAGTTACCGCCAGAGGCGCGCGAGCGTTACGACTATTCGTCGCTCAGGTCGGTCTGGCACGCGGCCGCGCCCTGCCCGATCCCGGTGAAGGAGCAGATGATCGCCTGGTGGGGCCCGATCGTGCACGAATACTATGCCGGCACCGAGGGCAACGGCTTCTGCGCCATCAGCGCGGCCGAATGGCTCACGCACAAAGGCTCGGTCGGCAAGGGCCTGACCTCGGCGGTGAAGATCTGCGACGAGGACGGCAATCCGCTGCCGGCGCGGGCCGAGGGCGGGGTCTACTTCGAGGGCGGCGGCGGGTTCGAGTACCACAACGATCCGGCCAAGACGGCCGAGAGCCGCAACCGGCACGGCTGGTCGACCCTTGGCGACGTGGGCTGGGTCGACGAGGAGGGCTATCTCTACCTCACCGACCGCAAGAGCTTCATGATCATCTCCGGCGGGGTGAACATCTATCCGCAGGAGCTGGAGAACCTGCTCATCACCCACCCGAAGGTCGCCGACGCCGCCGTGGTCGGCGGGCCGCACGAGGAGATGGGCGAACAGGTCATCGCCGTCATCCAGCCGCTGGACTGGAGCCAGGCCGGCGATGAGCTGCGGGAAGAGCTGATGGCCTTCTGCCGCGCCAATATCTCGCACGTGAAGGCCCCGCGCGTGCTCGACTTCATGGAAGAGCTGCCCCGCCATCCCACCGGCAAGCTCTACAAGCGCCTGATCCGCGACGCCTACTGGGCCGCCCAGGCCGCCGCGACCTGAGCTGAGGCGGCGCCGGGCAGTCGCGTCACATCGAAACGCCACAGCCAGCACGTTCCGATCCTTCTCCCGCGAGGGGAGAAGGGTAGCCTTACCTATTTGATTTCGCAGACGTTTTTTCCACTATGACCCACGCACGGGTCCTACACAGCCACGCGAAATCAAGGGCTTAGGCGCGCAACGTACACAAATCCTGCACAGGAGGCGGCCCTCCATGACCTTCATTCTGGATTCCACCGAACTCTAGCCGGGCCTGATCATCTTCCGGCGCGGCGACGTCAAACACCGCGACTGGTACTGCCGCATCAAGCTGCCGAAGACGGATCGCTATAAGACGGTCTGCCTCAAGACCTCCGACATCGGCGCCGCCATCCGGGACGTACAATGCGGCCAATCCAGCGCTCCCCGATTCGCCCTTCGCCTGTACCTTACTCTGCCCCCTCCAGTTGTGCGAAATCGCCGATCCTGGCGCTAGACGTAAAACTTGAACGGTTGCTTCTCGGCGCCCTTGGCCGAGCCCATCGTTAGGACCTCGCCGACCATCTTGGCGAAGCGCACGGTCACGGGCAGGCCATCGTTGTAGTTGCAGGAGTTATAGTTGATTTTGGTCAGGCCCATGATGTCGCCCAGGATCGTCGTCATCTCGGGCATCTCATCCTTGCTGCGCAGGGCGGTGATGAACAGCGGGTTCGGGGTTTCCGCCCCGATGTAGGTGTCCAGCTGGGGCACATAGCCGTTGGTCCAGAGGTAGGCGTTCCGCTCGTCCAACATCAGCGCCGTCCCGCGAAGAACGGGGTAGTCGCCGTCGCGGAAAAGCTTGGTCTCGCCGCTGGTCGACCGAATCCGCACGCCAACGACATTGGTCCCCTTGGGCGCCGCGGCTTCGAAAGCGCGCCATTCGTCATCGCGAAAGTAGGTCTGGCCGTGGATGAACAGCTCTTTTGGCGGGGCGGCGTGAGTGTCGGCGTAGGTCTCCAGAACCATTTTCACCAGGTCGCGGGCAGCGT
>DASQSO010000108.1:0-3948 GCA_035642335.1 Caulobacteraceae bacterium | reverse complement strand
GGAATCCGATCCGCGTTACCCTTGCGGGCCAGCGGTCATCATCAACCGACCGCATCAAAGGCCGGATACATGACCGCTCCAGATATTTCGCCAAATACCGCCTTGAACCCCTTGCCGGGTGGGGGCCGTCCATACATGACGATTGTAATTCAGTCCTCGAAGTCCGACGCCCGATTCCCCAGCAAAAACCGCGGTCCCGCTCCCGCTCGGGCGGCGCGGTCGCCCGGGTTGTAGAGGGCGCAGCGGTCCAGGGAGAGGCAGCCGCAGCCGATGCAGCCGTCGAGCAGGTCGCGGGTCTTCTCCAGCATGGCGATCTTGGCGTCGAGCACGCCGCGCACGCGAGCGCTGATCGTCTCCCAATCGGCGCGCGTCGGCGAGCGTCCCTGCGGCAGGGTCGCAAGCTCCGCCTCGATCTCACTTAAGCTCAGCCCCAGCCGCTGGGCGATCAGCGCAAACGACAACCGCCGGATGTCGGAGCGCGGGAACCGCCGCTGATTGCCGCTCGAGCGGAGGGCTCTGACCAGGCCGCGCGCCTCGTAAAAGCGGATCGCCGACACCGCCAGCCCGGTGCGCCGCGCCAACTCTCCGATCGACAGCAACGAGGTCTGTGTCATGACACCTCCAAATCAGAAGTTGACCTCAAGTTAGCTTTAGATTGTACCACCGGCAAGGTCGCGCGATCCGGCGCGCCGTGGAAGGACCCGAAACCCGATGCCCAGCCTCCGAATCGAGCATGTGAACGTCACCGTCACCGACCCCGAACGCGCCGCGGCGCTGATGCAGACGCTGTTCGACTGGCGCATCCGTTGGCAAGGCCCCGCCCGCGACGGCGGCCGCACCATCCACGTCGGCTCGGACGACCACTACCTCGCCCTCTATACCGGCCGCGACATGGCTTACGAACCGGGCGACTTCGCCAAGGGCAAGCCGCTGAACCACATCGGCGTCGAGGTCGACGACATCGACGCCATTGAGGCCCGCGTCCTCGCCGCCGGCATCGAGACCTTCAACCATGGCAACTACGACCCCGGCCGCCGCTTCTACTTCTTCGACCCCGATGGGATCGAATACGAGGTGGTCAGCTATCGGTGAGGGAAGATCGCCGCTAGACGGAGACGATGTCCGAGCCTGTCGTCATCGTCGACTACGATCCCACCTGGCCAGGGCGATACGAGGCCTTGCGGGCGCCGATCGCCGAGGTGCTAGGCGATATCGCGGCGGAGATCGTGCATGTGGGCTCGACCTCGGTGCCCAGGCTGGCGGCCAAGCCGACCATCGACATCGACGTACTGCTGCGCCGGGCGGGCGACCTGCCGGTCGCGATCGAGCGGCTGGCGCGGCTGGGCTATGTCCATGAGGGCGATTTCGGCGTCACCGGCCGCGAGGCCTTCGCCACCCCGCCGGGCTACGGGACCCACGACCATCACCTCTATGTCTGCGCGCCCGACTGGGCCGGCCATGGCGACCAGATCGCCTTCCGCGATCATCTCCGCGCCCACCCGAAAACCGCCCTCGCCTACGCCCGGCTGAAACGGTCCCTGGCGGCCACGCATCGAGAGAATCGCGGCGCCTACGCCAACGCCAAGGCGGGGTTCGTCGAGGCGGTGCTGGCGCGGGCGCGCGGCCTGGTCAAGGCGTCGGCGTGAGACCCGCGATCACCGCATGACCACGCAAGCTTCCGAAGCCGCTCAGCCAACGGCGCGCGGCAATGCGCTGGAAGTCTTCGCGGTCGCCCTCGGCCTCGGGCTGACCTCGTTCGGCGGGCCGATCGCCCACCTGGGCTACTTCGAACGGACCTATGTCCAGCGCCGCCGCTGGCTCTCGGCCGGCGACTATGCCGGCCTGGTGGCGCTCTGCCAGATGCTGCCGGGGCCGGCCAGCAGCCAGGTGGGGTTTCTGATCGGACTGCGCCGCGCCGGCTGGCCGGGCGCGCTGGCCGCCTGGCTCGGTTTCACCCTGCCGTCGGCCATTCTCATGTTCGTCTTCGCCCAGTTCGCCCCGCGCCTGACCGGGCCGCTGACCCAGTCCGTCCTGCACGGGTTGAAGCTGGTCGCGGTCGCCGTCGTCGCGCAGGCCGTCTGGAGCATGGCGCCCAGGCTCTGCCCGGACCGGCGCCGCGCGGCCCTGGCCCTGGCCGCCGCGACCCTGTTGCTGCTGGTCGGCGGGCCGCTGATGCAGCTCGTCGCGCTGGCGATCGGCGCGGTTGGCGGCATGCTGCTCTGTCGCGACGTGCGGAACCAATCGGTTCCGCCGAGACTACCGATCGGGCGGCGAGCGGGCCTCGCCTTCATCGCGATCTTTCTGGCGCTGCTGATCGGCATGCCCCTGGCCGCCCAGGCCGCGCCGCGCTCGGTGCTGGGCATGGGGGCGATGTTCTACAAGACCGGCGCCCTGGTCTTCGGCGGCGGCCACGTGGTGCTGCCGTTGCTGCGCGACGCCCTGGTCCCGTCCGGCTGGCTGAGCGACAGCGCCTTCCTGTCCGGCTATGGCGCGGCCCAGGCCATGCCCGGACCCCTGTTCACCTTCGCGGCTTATCTGGGCGCGACCGTCGCGCCGCGCGGATCGGGGATCGGCGTCGCCGCCCTCTGGTCGGCCGCGGCCCTGGCCTTCATCTTCCTGCCCGGGCTGCTGGTGGCGCTGGCCGGCCTGCCGCTGTGGAGCTGGATCGGCCGCCATCCAACGGCTCGCGGCGCGCTCGCCGGCGTCAATGCGGCCGTGGTCGGCGTTCTCGGCGCGGCGCTCTACGACCCGATCTGGACCGGCGCCATCCTGAACGCGCGCGATCTCGCCATCGCGCTGGTCGCCTTCATGCTGCTGGAACGCTGGCGCGCGCCGCCGGTGCTGATCGTCGTCTTCTGCGTCGGCGCGGCGGTGATCGCCGGTTGAATCCGGAGAGGCTCAGCCCCGCTCGCTGACCTCGACGGTGACATGAGAGAGCGTGCCGATTCGGCTCAGGCGCTCCCGGTAGAACCCCGGTCCACGGCCGCTGCTGGTTTCCACGGAGACGATCACACCCAGGTGACCCGGCCCGAGACGCCACACATGAAGGTCGGTCAGATGGTCGCCGTCCTGTTCCACCGTCCGGCGCACATCGGCGGTGACGCCGCGGTCGGGGTTCATATCCAACAGGATGGCTCCGGTGTCGCGGATCAGCCCGTAGGACCAGCTGGCGATGACGAAGGCGCCGAGGATACCCGCCACCGGGTCCATCCAGAGCCAGCCGAATGCGCGCGCCATTATCAGGCCGGTAATGACCATCACCGAGACGGCGGCGTCGGCCATGACGTGGACGATGGCCGAGCGCATGTTGTTGTCGCGGTGCGCCTCGTCGTGACCATGGCCGTGGCTGTCATCATCATCATCATGGTCATGGTCGTGCGCATGACCATGATGATGGTGGCCGCCGCTCGACAAAACCCAGGCCGAAGCAATGTTCACGACTAGGCCAAGGCAGGCGATCGGAATAGCTTCGGCGAAATGGATGGCCACGGGCGCGAACAGACGGCTTACGGCCTCGTAGCCGATGAGGACCGCGATCATGGCCAGGATGATGGCGCTGGTGAACCCAGCCAGATCGCCGAGCTTGCCGGTGCCGAAGGTGAAGCGGACGTCGCTCGCATGCCCGCGGGCATAGCTGTATGCCAGCGCCGCCAGGAGCAGCGCCCCGGCGTGGGTGCTCATGTGCAGACCGTCGGCGACAAGGGCGATCGAACCAAAAAGGACGCCGCCAACGATCTCCAGCGCCATCATGGCGCCGCAGATGGCGATGACGATCCAGGTGCGGCGCTCGGCGTGTTCGTGGCCCTCGCCGAGAAAGACATGACTGTGTGCGGCTGGGCCGTGTGTGGCGGTCGGAAGCTCAGGCTTGGGATCGGCCATCGGTCGGCCTCCTATTTCAGGTAAGTGCGGACGACCGCGAGCAGGTCTTCGACGGCGTCGTCGTTCAGA
>DASQSO010000107.1:0-2184 GCA_035642335.1 Caulobacteraceae bacterium | reverse complement strand
GCGAAGCAGAGGCGCGTAGCAGCCAATGCGGGGGATCCATGGACACCGATCAAAGGCGGTGATCATGGGTGGCCCGGACAAGAGCCGGGCCATGACGGTAAAAAGAGAGCGGAGCCAATCCCCAATCGCCGCGCGGCCCCTCATCCGACCGGTCTCCGACCGGCCACCGTCGAGAGCGCGGCGCGAGCTCCGCTCGCGGCGATACGGTTCGCCAACGATTTGGCGAACCGTCGCTCTCGACCCCGCGAGGGGAGAAGGGACGCTAAGCACGAACGATTCGGTTTGGGCGGACATAGCTCCAGTCCGGGCCCCCAATTTGCTCTGACAAAGTCGGCGCGGCCGATAGTCTGTCGCCATGAAGAAAATCGGGTTCCTCTCGTTCGGCCACTGGTCCGCCGACCCCCAGTCCAAGGCCCGGTCGGCGGCCGAGGTGCTGCTGCAGTCGATCGAGCTGGCGGTCGCCGCCGAGGAACTTGGCGCGGACGGCGCCTATTTCCGCGTCCACCATTTCGCCCGCCAGCTGGCCTCGCCGTTCCCGCTGCTGGCGGCGGCCGGCGCCAGAACCCGCCGCATCGAGCTCGGCACGGCGGTGATCGACATGCGCTACGAGAACCCCCTCTACATGGCCGAGGACGCCGGCGCGGCGGACCTGATCGCCGGCGGCCGACTGCAGCTGGGGATCAGCCGCGGCTCGCCCGAGCAGGTGATCGAGGGCTGGCGCCACTTCGGCTACCAGCCGGGCGAGGGCGAAAACGACGCCGACATGGGTCGCCGCCACGCCCAGGTGTTCCTGGACCTGCTGGGCGGCCACGGGTTCGCCCAGCCCAACCCTCGCCCGATGTTCCCCAACCCGCCAGGCCTGCTCCGCCTGGAGCCCCACGCGGAAGGCTTGCGCGAGCGCATCTGGTGGGGCGCCGGATCCACCGCGACAGCGGTGTGGGCGGCCAGGCTCGGCATGAACCTGCAAAGTTCGACCCTGAAAGCCGATGAGACCGGCGAGCCGTTCCACATTCAGCAGGCGGCTCAGATCCGCGCCTTTCGCGCCGCCTGGGCGGAGGCGGGGCACGGGCGCGGCCCCCGCGTCTCGGTCAGCCGCAACATCGTCGCCCTGGTGAGCGATCTGGACCGCGCCTACTTCGGCTTGGGCGGCGAGGATGCGGACCAGGTCGGCTTCCTCGGCGAAGCGGGCCGGGCGATCTTCGGCCGCGGCTATGTCGCCGAGCCCGATGTGCTGGTGGAACAGCTTCGCCAGGACGAGGCGATCGCCGAGGCCGATACCCTGCTGATCACCGTCCCCAACCAACTGGGCGTCGCCTACAATGCCCACCTGCTGGAGGCGATCCTCGTTCACGTGGCGCCCGCCCTCGGCTGGCGCTGACAGGGAAACTCGACGAGATCGCTGGACTAGCCGCGCGGGACGCGGGGCTCCAAATCGCCTCTGGCGGAGGACAGGTCCCTCAGTTCGGTGAATGCGCGGGTGAGATGCGCGCCGAGACCCGGCCCGGGGGCGTAGAACCACGCTCGCGTGGCGTGGGCGAACGCCGCCATGCCCACCTGGGCCGCGAGCATGGCGAGCCCCGGTTCGACTCCGCGGCGGCAAAGGGCCCGCGAGAGGGCGTCGGTCAGACCGGCGGTCTTGGTCAGCACCCGCTCCCGCAGCGCCGGCGTCCGCGCGATCACGGCCTGCCGGGGTTCGGTAATCGGCCGATTGTTCTCGATCGTCCGCTCGACCGAGCGAAACGCCGAGAGCAGGGCCTCCATCGGTGTCGCGCCTTCGGGCGCGGCCAGCACGCCGTCGGCGAGCGCCGCGCGGAAGGCGTCCTCGCCGTCGAACAGCGCCTCGCGCTTGTCCGGAAAGTGCCGGAAGAACGTCCGCTCGGTGACGCCGGCCCTGGCGGCGATCTCGGCCGCGGTCGTGGCCTCGTAGCCGCGTTCGCGGAAGAGCTCCAAGGCCGCCTGCTGAAGGCGGCGGCGGGCATCGGCTCCACTGCGGGGCATGAGGCTGCCCTTACACCTATTGTCAGTGACTGTCTCTTCGTCTATGCGTCAGTTACTGACGCAACAAGGGTCGAGACATGCGGACGCTCCGCTTCCACGAATATGGCGAGCCCGCGGACGTGCTGCGGCTGGAGAACGCCGACGCCCCGGAACCGCGCGCCGGTCACATCCGGGTGCGCGTGCGTG
>DASQSO010000106.1:0-3492 GCA_035642335.1 Caulobacteraceae bacterium | reverse complement strand
GTAAGCGGCGCCGCGAGGCCACAGGCGCCACGGGTCGCGTGAGGGCGGCGATCAGGCCGCGGCGGCGATGGGGTTTGGCGCGTACGCCCAGGGCAGGAGCTCGTCGAGCCGGCTCTGGAGGTGACCGCCCACCAGCCTGGTGATGATGTCTTCGATGTAGGCCTGCGGCTCGACGCCGCCCAGCTTGCAGGTGGCGATCAGTGACGCCAGCACTGCCCAGTGCTCGGCTCCGCCTTCGCTGCCCGCGAAGAGACTGTTCTTTCGCGTCAAGGCCAGGGGCCTGATCGCGCGCTCGACCGTGTTGGTGTCGAGTTCGATGCGGCCATCGTCCAGGAACCGGGTCAGGCCTTCCCAGTGGGTGAGCGTGTACCGGATCGCCTTGGCCAGGTCGCTCTTCTGACTGACCAACTCGAGCTGGCTGGTGAGCCACGGCTTCATCGCCGCCAGGATCGGCGCGCTCTTCTCCTGGCGAACCGCCCGGCGCTCATCCGCCGACCGGCCGCGGATCGCGGTCTCGACGGCGTAGAGCTGCTGGATGCGGGCCACCATCTCGGCGGCGATCGGCGTCTTGGTCGGGTCCTTTTCCAGGAGCTTGTGGAAGTAGCGACGAGCGTGGACCCAGCAGAAGGCGAGCTCGACTGCGCTCTCCTTGGCCAGCGCCTTGTAGGCGCTGTAGCCGTCGGTCTGCAGCACGCCACGGTACCCCGCCAAGTGTTGCGCCGGCGACGAGGTCGCCCGATCGCCGGCGTAGACGAAGGCCACGCCCGGCGGCTCCGGTCCGCCCCAAGGGCGATCGTCGCGAGCGTAGGCCCAGAGCTGGCCGATTTTAGTCCGGCCGCGGCCGGGATCGAGCACTGGCGCCCGGGTCTCGTCGGCGAAGAGCTTGCCCGAGCCCTTCAGCTTCTCCAGCAGCCGCGCGTGCAGCGGCTTCAGCAGCTCGGCCGCCGAGCCGGTCCAGTGCGCCAGGGTCGAGCGGTCGAGCACGACGCCGCGGCGGGCGTACATCTGGGCCTGACGGTATAGCGGGGTGTGATCGGCATACTTGGCGACCACGACATGGGCGACGGTGGCTTCCGTCGGCAGCCCGCCTTCGATCAGCCGCGCCGGCGCCGGGGCTTGGAGCACGACTTCCTCGCAGGTCCGGCAGCCATACTTCGGCCGGCGGATCACCAGCGCCCGGAACGTCGCCGGGATCACGTCCAGCCGCTCGGCCACGTCCTCGCCGATCCGGTGCAGCGCGCCGGCGCAGCAGGGACAGGTCTTGTCCTCGATGTCGATCACCTGCTCGACCCGCGGCAGGTGCGCCGGCAGGGCGCCGCGGTTGGCACGCCGCCTCGCCGCGCTCGCCGCCTTCTCAGCCGGGGTCGCCAGGCGCACTTCGGCGGCGGCCAGCTCCTGCTCCAGATCCTCCAGCGCCAAGGCGAGCTGATCGGGGTCCAACTTCTCCGAACGGGCGCCGAAGGTGGCGCGCTGCAGGTCCCGGATGATCCGGCTCAGCCGCGCGATCTCCTCATGGTCGGCCGCCCGGGCGTCCGCCTGCGCGGCGATCTTCCGGTCGCGCTCCTCGAGTTCGGCGGCATGGCGGGCGCGCTCCGCTTGGAGCAGTTCCCAGAGGGCCTCGGCGTCCATGTCGCGCGGCGCTTCCACGAGCGCGAGTAGACCATATTGCAGGCGCTTTGAGGCGCCCCCGCGGATCGCCTGAGTCAACCTGCCGCAGGCTTACGACACCGCCTGCGGCGTCCGCGTCCGACGCGGCGCGAGCACCCGCGTCCACTCCATCCCGGCGATCAGCGCCGAGAGCTGCACCGCCGTCAACCGCATCACCCCATCGGTGATCCGCGGCCAGCGGAAGCCGCCTTGCTCCAGCCGCTTGGCGTAGAGCACCAGGCCCGACCCGTCCCAGTACAGAAGCTTGATCCTGTCGGCCCGCTTTGCCCGGAACACGTAGACGACGCCCGAGTACGGGTCCGCCCGCAACTCCTCCTTCACCGCCCGCGCCAGTCCGTCCATGCCACGACGGAAGTCCACCGGCCTGGTCGCCACCAGCACCTTCACGCCCGCCGGCGGGCCCGAGCCCGGGATCAACGGCCTGCCTTCAACGCCTTGATCACCGCCGCCACCGTCCTGGACTCGGCGCCGCGGCCGATCCGCACCACGACGCCATCGATCTCAACTTCGATCCCGCTCCCGGCGCCCCGCGTGCGCCGCTTCTTCGGCGCGGCCTGCGCCGGCGCCTCAGGCTCGATCACCACGGGCACGAACGCTGGCGCTGTCACCGACGCTTGGCGCGCCTCGCGCAGCCAGCCGAACAACTGTTGCGGCCGCAGATCGTGACGCCGCGCCACCTCCGACACCACGGCCCCGGGCGCCAGCGCCTCCAGCATGATCTTCGCCTTCGCATCGACCGACCACTTCCGCCGGCCGCCGACGTCCGTGATCACCTCCAGCCGCCGCACCACGGTCGGCCTGGGGTCGTGCGTAAGGTCAAAACTAGACACGTGCCGATCCCGCCCAACACCGAGATCGTCATTCTCGCCGCTGCACGTCAGGCCTGAAAGGTGGGGTCAGCGCGCCGCTTACCGAAGTCCGATTGAACGATCACATGCTGTTCGGCGGATATCGCCGCTCGCGCCGCAAGCCTTCAACCGCCGATCAGCAATCCGGCGACGCACGAGGCCGTGTTGGCGATCAGCGACACGACCATGGCGCGGGGCAAGGCCAGCGTCGCCATCCAGGCGATCAGCAGGCCTTCCGCCAAAATCACCAGCGCCTCGAGGACGATGATGCTTGGCCAATAGGGGAAGCGCGGATAGGCCCAGATGGCGGCGGACCAAAGTTGCGGGTGGGTCACGGCCGTCGCCGCTGCGGAGGCCAGTCCCGCGTGCAGGGCGCCGCGACATGGCCACCTGGTGAGGCGCACAATCGAGAACGCGATCGGCCCTTCGATCGCCATGGAGATGAGAAGCGCTTCGGCTTCCACCATCTATCTTCACCTTTCCACCGGCAGCCCTGGCCGGCCAACGACTGGAGGATATCATGTATCGCCGAGTTGGACTGATTTGCTTCCTGCTGCTGCTGGCGGCCGCACCCGCCAGCGCCGATATTTTGCCGACGCTGGATCGCGGGCCACCGTCGGGCGGGGCCGGCGGCCTCGGCTTCTCCATCCGGTCCGTAATCGTGGAGGGGGGACCGCAATCAGGGCCGCACTATTCCAAGACGGAACAGGTTGTCGTGCTCGACGACTGCACCGATGGACGGCCTAATTGCACGTTGGCCAAATCAAGAAATCTCATCGGGGCGCAGGTGGAAACGGTCGACGGCCAGGGCTTGCGGCCCCAGGACGGCATGGTGCGGCAGATCCTCGATGCCTTCGCGAACAAGGCGGCCGGCGCAACGATCACCTTCGAACTCTATTCGCGCGCATCGGGTGGCCGGACGATAAAGGTCTCCTTCGCCCGGGACTAACCTTCCGCCGCTCGGTCCGCCATCGGC
>DASQSO010000105.1:0-4427 GCA_035642335.1 Caulobacteraceae bacterium | reverse complement strand
CCGGCGCTGGGCCGAGAACCGCGATCCGTCGATCATCTGGGAGGGCCACAAGGCCGGCCGCGAGATCGCCTACTGGCAGATGGAGAAGCTCTCCAACCTGGCCTCGCTGCCGCCGGACGGCTTCGAGATCTGCTGCTTTCCGGTGAAGATCAAGGCCGCCTCGGCCGGCTGGTCGCGGGTGGTGGCGATCTTCGAGGACGGCTGAGGCGATTTTCGTCTCGCGTTTGACATACGATTGCAACGTTCACCATGCTTATCGCCCGCGTTCGCGCGGTGTGTTTCCCCCAACCCCCAGTGCGAACTCGAGGGCCTCGGCGCGTTCAGTATGCCGGGGCCCTCCGCGTATCGCCCAGCCCCCGCCAGCCCATCATTCCGTCATGGCCCGACTCTTGTTGGGGCCACCCATGATCACCGCCTCCGATCAGCGCGTATGGGCCCCCCCGCATTCCGCGGCTTCGCGGCTCCAGCGGGGGATGACGGGTTTATTGGGCGGCGCGGGCGCGGTGGTTCTATCCCCGGACGAATTGATCGACCTCGGCGTTGCCGGAGTGCTCCAGCTGGTCGGATGGGCCGCGCCAGACGATCACGCCTTCGCTCAAGAGGGCGATTTCGTCGCCGATGGTGCGGGCGGATTCCAGGTCGTGGGTGATGGAGACGGCGGTGCAGCCCAGGTTTTTCACCTGCTCGACGATCAGGGCGTTGATCGCCCGACCGGTGATCGGATCGAGCCCGGTGGTCGGCTCGTCGAAAAAGATGATCTCCGGATCGCCGACCATGGCCCGGGCCAGACCCACCCGCTTCTGCATCCCGCCGGACAGCTCCGACGGGTAGCGGTCGGTGAACGGGCGAGCGATCTGCACCCGGTCCAGGGCCTCAAGCGCCCGGGCCTTGGCGGCGGCGCGGGGCACGCGGTCGGCGTTGATCAGGCGGAAGGCGACGTTTTCCCAGACCGAGAGGCTGTCGAACAGCGCCCCGCCCTGGAACAGCATGCCGAAGCGGGACGCGAGGCGCCGATGTTCGCCGCCCTTAAGGCCGCTCACCGCCAGGCCATCGATGAGCACCTGGCCGGCGTCGGCTCGCATCAGGCCGGCGGCGATCTTGATCGCCACCGACTTGCCCTGGCCCGAGCGGCCGATGATCACCAGCGAGCAGCCGGCGGCGACGCTCAGATCAAGGCCGCGCAGGACCTCGGTATCGTCGAAGCGCTTTTCGACCGCCCGCCACTCCAGCTTCGGGCTCGCGCCGCTCATCGGTGGGTGAACAGCGTGGTCAGCAGGTAGTCGCCGGCGAAGATCAGCACCGCCGCGGAGACCACCGCGTTGGTCGCCGCCCGCCCCACGCCGCGCGCGCCGCCTTGCGCGTTGAAGCCGTGGTAACAGCCCATCAGGGCGACGATGAAGCCGAAGACGGCGGCCTTGATCAGGCCCGAGACCACGTCCCAGCCTTGCAGGAAATCCCAGGTGTTGCGGACGTAGACGGCGGCGTTGAAATCCAGCGTCCGGGTCGCCACCAGCCAGCCGCCGCCGATGCCGATGATGTCGGCGACCAGCGTCAGCGCCGGCAGCACCAGGATCGCGGCGGCCAGGCGCGGCGCGATCAGGTAGCGGAACGGGTCGGTGGACAGGGTCTGCATCGCGTCGATCTGCTCGGTCGCGCGCATGGCGCCGATCTCGGCGGCGATGGCGGCCGAGACGCGGCCCGCCAGCATCAGGGCCGCCAGCACCGGCCCCAGCTCACGCGTCAGGCCGAGCGCGACGATCTGCGGCATGATCTGCTCGGCGTTGAACCGGCCGCCGCCGGTATAGATGTTGAGCGCCAGGGCCGCGCCGGTGAAGACGGCGGTGAGCCCGACGACGGGCAGGGAAAAATAGCCGATCCCGACGATCTGCCGGCCCAGCTGGCCAGGAAACCAGGGCGGCGAGACGAAGGCGATGACGCCGCGCCCGGCGAACAGCACCACGGCGCCGGCGGTTCGCAGGGCGCCCAGGAACGAGCGTCCGATGGCCGTGATGGGCGCCAGCCCGACGGGAACCGCGCCCACCGGTCAGGCCCCGGCGGCCGATGAAGCCGCGGGCTTGGCGCCCGGCGCGGCGTTCGCCGCCGGGGCGCTCGACGGATCGCCGCTCGAACCCTGGGACCGCATCATCTGGCCAACCAGGCCGAACAGGTCCACCGCCCCTTGGGTGTTCTCGATCTGGGCCCCGGACTTCAAGGTGTTGGCCGCCCCGCCGGGCTCGATGGCGATGTGAGCGCCGCCCAGAAGCCCGTCGCTGGTGATCTTGGCGGTCGAGTCCGACGGCAGCGGGACCTTGGGATCGAGGTCCAGGCGGACAACGGCCTCGAAGCTCTTGGGATCGAGCGCGATGCCGGCCACCGTTCCGACCTTGACGCCGGCCACGCTGACGGCGGCGCCGGGCGTGAGCCCCCCCACCTGCCCGAACCTGGCGCTGACCTCGTAGCCGTGGCCGCGGCCGGAGCCGACCGTGTTCAGCGAATAGATCAGGAAGCCGGCCGCCGCCGCCAGAACCACCGCCCCAACGCCGGTTTCCGCCCACTGTTCTCGCGCCATAGGTCCTCTCAATCCAACGCCGGCCTTCGCCCGCGCCCCCGTCGTTTCGGCCGGCTAGATCACGTTGAATTTGGGTTGAAACAATCCAAATTCAAAAACGTGATCGCCACTAAATCGTCAGAGCGGGTTGCGGGCGGAAAACCGCTTCGCACTTTTCCTTAGGCCCGCTCTAGGGCGCGGTGGCGCTCTTCTTGGGCTGTGTCCGTTGCTGCAGCTGAGCCGTCAAGGCGTCGATGTCGCCGCCATGGTTGTCGATGGTCGCGACGAAGTCCTGCTGCTGGGTGATCGCCAGCCAGATGCCCGCGACCTCGACATCGACCACCTTCCAGGAGTCGCCGTCTCCGAACACCCGCCAGGCCACCGGCAAGGGTTGCTTCAGGGCGCCGCCGACGATCACGGTGCTGACGATGACGTCTCCCGGCTTGCGGACCAGCGAGCCCGTCACCTTGACGGTCTCGCCGTGAAATTCACTCATCCGGCTCTCGTAGACGTTCTGCGCGTATCGGCGAAAGACCGCGGCGAAACGCTGCTCCTGGTCCGGGGTGATGGTGCGGGCGTACTTGCCCAGCACGAAGGTGGTGATTCTCGGCACATCGGCGTCCTGGTCGATGATGGCGCGGAAGGCGGCGATCTTGTCGGCCCGGCTTTGGCTCTGGTCGCTCAGGATGGCGATGATGCGCTGCGCCTGGACCCCGACGAACTGCTCGGCCTGGAGATCACGGCTGGCCTGGGCGAAGGCGCGGCTGGGCGACAGGGCCGAGCCGACCCCGATCGCACCGAGCGCGATCGCCGTCGCGACGAGCCCTCGCGACAAAACGTGTCTGAATCGCCGACTGATCATGAAAACTCCAAATACAGGCGAGGGAGAATTGGCTTTAGCGGCTCGATCCGGCCATTTCAGGGCCGCTGAGGCTGAGGCTGGGCCTGCTGAGGCTGAGGCTCGGTTTTAGACCGCGGTTGGGCCTGAGGTTCGGGTCCGAAGTCCGGCAGGTCGCTGACGGTGTTGGGCGCGCGGCCGCGCGCGATGTCGATCTGATTGGCGCGCTGCTGGGAATAGGCGGACCGGATGGCCGCATAGGGGTCGGTGAAATCGCTGTCCACCTGGTTCAGCTGCTCGTCGGCGTTGTCCCTGTCCACGACCACGCCGACGCCCGCGCGGGCGCCGTTAAAAATGGTGTTCACGCCGCCGAAGGCGTACCCGAGGGGATCGGCGAAAACATCCACCAGCCGGCCAAACCCGTCACGCACGCTGCTTGGGCCCGCCAGCGGCACGAAGATGTAGGGGCCGGACGGCGCGCCGTAACGGCCCAGCGTCTGGCCAAAGTCCGACTCGTGCTTTTCAAGCCCGGCCCCGGTCGCGACATCGAGAAAGCCCCCAAGGCCAAAGACCGTGTTGAGCACAAACCGCCCGGCCGCCTCCCCCGCGGGCTTGAAGCGGCCCTGGAGGATATCGTTGCCCACCGTTCGCGGCTCGGTGAGGTTATCGATCGCGCTGCTCAATCCGTGTCGGACCGGCTGCGGCGTCACCCGGATATAGGCATGAATGACCGGGGCGATGACCGCGCGGTCGACCGCGCGGGTGAACCTGTATGACTTGTGATTGAACCGCGACCACGGATCGTCCATCAGGATCACCGCGCCGGCCGAGGCCGAGGCCGCCGAATCCGCCGCGGCGGATTCGGCGGGCGGCTGGGGCGGCGTCGGGGCGGCGGCGGCGGGTCCTGGCGCGTCCGATGTCTGAGCCATCGCCGGCGCGCTCGCCGCCAGCATCGCGGCGCCGAGACTCAGCGCCACGGCCTGGCCGCCGATCTGTCGGCCCGTGCGGGCCTTGGCGGTCCGAGCTTCGCGGCGATGCAGG
>DASQSO010000104.1:0-2616 GCA_035642335.1 Caulobacteraceae bacterium | reverse complement strand
GCGAAGCAGAGGCGCGTAGCAGCCAATGCGGGGGATCCATGGACACCGATCAAAGGCGGTGATCATGGGTGGCCCGGACAAGAGCCGGGCCATGACGGTAAAAAGAGAGCGGAGCCAATCCCCAATCGCCGCGCGGCCCCTTCTCGGGGCTCATTCCAGGTCGTCGAGGTTGTAGCGCAAGAGGTGGAGGAGGTCGGGGTCGTCGGGGCTGGCGGCGGCGCCCGGGGCGGGATCGCCCGCCGGCGCCGGGCCCGGCCTTGGCTGGGTGAAGCCGCCGCCTTCGGCGTTGGCCAGGCCCTGGCCGGCGCGCAGGCGCTGCAGCTGCAGGTTCTTGATCAGCTGGTCGGTGAAGCCTTGCGGGTCCCGCAGGAACAGCACCTTCTGGTCCGGCGGCAGGCTGGCGTACATCTGCTGTATGCCGGCGATGCGGGCGCGGGCCTGGGCCAGCTGCAGCGGCTCGTTGGCCTGGCCGATCAGGTCGGCGCGGGCGGCGTCGGCGCCGCCCTTGTCGCCGCCCATCTGCCCCAGCGTGCCGCCGATCAGCCTGAGCGCCGTGACCCAGGGATGCAGGCGGGCCTCCGATTGCAGCGCCTCAGTCGGGGTGCGCAGCATCGGCGCGATGCCGGCATAGGGGTCGGCCGCCGCCGGTTGCGGCGTCGGCGCGAGGCTGCCGGCGATGCCGCCGCCTGGAGCCGGCGCCGGACCGGCCGCTTGCGCCCAGGCCCATTGGGCCGGGTCGATGTCGGGAGCCAGGAGACCGGCCATCAGGCGAGCGCCGCGAACGAGGCCGCCGGCGCGAAGGCGCTGGCGAGGTTGCCGACCCCGGATAGGCCCGAGCCGATCAGGCCGGCTATGCCCTGGACGATCTGCAACGGGTTGGTCGAGGTCTGGGTCTGGTCGACCGTGCCGGTCCCGTTGGTCGTCGAGCCGTTGAACAGCCCGAACTGGTTCTGGCCATAGAGGCTGGCCATGGCCTGGGCCAGCGCGATCGGCGCCGTCGCCTGGGCCTGGGCGGTGGCCTGCTGGGCGGCGCCGAGATTGGCCAATTCGCTGACGTTGGCGATGTTCGAGGCGTTCTGGGCATTGCCCAGCTGGGTCAGGTTCTGGCCGGCGGTCTGGCCGAGCTGGGCGTTGCCGAGCGCGGCGCTGACGGCGCTGCCGTAGCCGCTGTTCAGGATGTTGGCGTCGACATTGCCCTGGTTCAGCAGTTGCTGGCCGCCGAGGATGGCCTGCGCCACCCCGAAGCGCGAGCCGCCGAAGGCGCCGTTGGCCGCGCCCCGCGCCTCCAGGTTGGCGTCCTGAAGACCCGCCGTCTGGCTGAGCTGCGCATTGGTCGTGGTCAGCACGTTGGAGAGGTAGGGGCTGAGATAGCTGCTGATCGCGCCGGGGGTGAGCGAGGCGGCGCCCGAGATGTCGCCGGCCGCCGCCGCATAGTTGGGGTTGGCGCCGGTCAGGGTGGACGAGGCGGCGGCGTTGGCCTGCTGCTGCAGGGCCGACTGCGGCGCGACATAGGAGCTGGCCGGCGCGGCGCCGAGCGCGGTGATCTGGCTGGTCAGGCTCTGCAGCGGCTGGGCGACCCAGGACGGCGTCACCGGGATCTGGGTCTGGGACAGGGTCGAGGTCTGGTTGGAATGGGTGGTGCTGCTCATAGGGGCTTCCTCAGCTTGATCGACAGGAACTCGTATCCGGCGGCTTTCAGGACCTTCTCCCAGCCGCGGCGGCCCTCGACGGTGGAGATCGCGCAGCCGTTCAGCCGCGCGAAGGCCTCCATGCCGGGGACCATGGAAAGTATCTCGGCGAGGTCTCCGCCGGCGCTCATCACCTGCGAGGCGCGCTCGCCGGAGGGATAGGTGACGAACTCGCTGACCAGCGCGCAGGCCTCGCCGGGCCACAGCACCGCCTCGCCGCGCGCCAGCGCCGCCTCGATGTCCTCGATCTTCAGCAGCGACTCGCCGAGCCCGTCGGCGATCCAGCCCTTGCACCGCCGCCAGTGGGCGTGCGGCGGCCGAGCGACGGCGATCGGCGGCGGTTTGAGAGCCTCGATCGGCGGTATGCCCAGGCGCTCCAGGTCCTGTTCCAGCCGGTTCATCTGAGGCCGCCCTGGACGATGTCGAAGACCGGCTTGCCCAGCCGCCAGAAGGTCGGGGCGCTGGCGGACTCAAAGCGGATGCGGGCGATGCGGCCGGTGGCCAGGAAGTCGGCCTTGGGCTGGCCGGGCGACAGCCGATAGGGGCCGCGGGCGCGCACCATCGGGTCTTGCGGATAGAGCCGGGTGAAGACCGAAACGCTGAGCGCGCCCTGCTGGGCCTGGGCGTCGGGCCAGACGCCCCTGACCGTGAAGACGGCATCGGCGGCGCCGAGATAGAAGTCGGCGGACTCGGCATAGGCGTCGAAGGCGGCGCCATCGGCCGACAGGCCGGCCTCGTGGTAGTAGATGTCGCCGGCATGGTCGACGCCGATCGGATAGGGCGACGGGCCGGCGTCGACGTAAGCCGTGCGGACCATCACCCCCTTGGACCAGATGGTGTTGATGGTGTTGTAGCCGGCGACCACCGACAGGTTGCCGCCGGTGGAATAGGTCAGGTAGCGCGAGTTCTCCACCCCGTCGCGGGCGTC
>DASQSO010000103.1:0-3514 GCA_035642335.1 Caulobacteraceae bacterium | reverse complement strand
CAGAAGTGGCCGGTGCGGTGGGCGAGGCGCTCGGCGATTTTCGCTTGCGAGCCGCGCAGATAGACGATCCGCACCTGCGGCCGGCCGGTGCGGAGCGTGTCGCGATAGGCGCGTTTCAGCGCCGAGCAGGCGACTACCCCCGGCTCATTCGCCTTGGAGCGCGCATCCATCCAGGCGCCGATCGCCGCCAGCCATGGGGCGCGGTCGGCGTCGTTGAGCGGAATGCCAGCGCGCATCTTGTCGATATTGGCCTTCGGATGCAGATCGTCGCCGTCGGCGAAAGGCCAGCCAAGGTCCTTGGCGACCAGCTTGCCGACCGTGGTTTTGCCGGCGCCGGAGACGCCCATGACCACCAGAATGGGAGGTGCGCTCATCGTGATCCCTTCTTTCGTCCCGCGTTGACAGGCGCCCCGCCGCCGTCCCACCCTAGCAAGCTAATCATCGATCAGGAGAGCGATGCGATGGCGGGTTGGGCCTATGCGGACATTTGGGAAGAGATCGCCGCCGCCGTGCCGAACCGTCGCGCCCAGGTGCAGGGTGCGCGCGAGCTGACCTGGGGCCAGTTCGACGCCCGCGCCAACGGCCTGGCCCGTTTCTTCCTGGACGCCGGCCTGACGCATCAATCCAAGGTCGCGGCCTTCCTCTACAACGGCCCGGAATACCTCGAGACCTACTACGCCGCCTTCAAGGCCGGCCTGGCTCCCGTCAACACCAACTACCGCTATGGCGTCGAGGAGTTGGTCTATCTGTTCGACAACGCCGACGCCGAGGCCGTGGTCTTCCACGCCGCCTTTGCCGAGGTCGCCGCCAGGGCCCGTGCGCGCCTGCCGAAGGTGAAGGCCTGGATCGCCGTCGCGCAACCGGATCATCCGGTCCCGGATTGGGCGCAAGACTATGAGACGATCGCCAATTCCGGGGCCAATTCTGTAGCGGGGGGGCGCGTGATCGCGCCGTGGGGTCGCTCGGGCGGCGACATCCTGCTCATGTACACCGGCGGCACCACCGGCATGCCGAAGGGGGTGATGTGGCGCCAGGAGGATCTGTTCAAGGTGCTCGGCGGCGGCGGCAACCTGATCGAGGCCCTGCCGCCGCTGGAGACCCCGGCCGAGGCCGGCGAACGGGCGCTGGCTTCCGAGACCAAGGAGGGCTCGGCCCTACGGCTGGTGCTGGCGGCGGCGCCGCTGATGCACGCCACCGCCCAGTTCACGGCGCTGAGCGCGCTGACCGGCGCCGGCTCAATCGCCACCCTGCCGTCGCAGCGGCTGAACGCCGTTGAGCTCTGGTCCGAGGTCGAGCGGCTGGGCGTCACTGGCGTCACCATCGTCGGCCAGGCGTTCGCCCAGCCCATGCTGCAGGCGCTGGACGCCAATCCCGGCCGATGGGACCTCAGCGGCCTGCGGGTGATCAACTCCTCCGGCACCGTCTGGAGCCACGAGAACAAGCAAGGCATCCTCAAGCATGCGCCGCACATCATGCTGTTCGACAGCCTGGGCTCGTCAGAGGCTGTCGGCATCGGCGGCTCCAACTCCACCGCCGGCCAGGAAGCGGAGACGGCCAAGTTCATGCTCGGCCCTAACACCGCGGCCTTCAGCGAGGACGGCCGCCGCATCGAGCCCGGCTCGGGCGAGCGCGGCCTTTTGGCGCTCTCGGGCTTCATGCCGGTCGGCTACTACAAGGACCCGGAAAAGTCGGCCAAGACTTTCCGCGAGTTCGAGGGGCGGCGCTGGTCGGTGCCTGGCGACTTCGCCACGGTCGAGGCCGACGGCTCGCTCACCCTGCTCGGCCGCGGTTCGCAGGTCGTGAACACCGGCGGCGAAAAAGTCTTCCCGGAAGAGGTCGAGGAGGCGCTGAAGCGTCACCCGGCCGTCTATGATGCCGTGGTGGTCGGCGTGCCCGACGAGCGCTTCGGCGAGCGCATCTGCGCCATTGTCGAGGTCGCGCCGGGCGCGTCAACGCCCACCCTGGGCGAGATCTCCAAGCATGTGCGGGGCCTTCTGGCGGACTATAAGGCGCCGCGCGAGCTGGTGCTGGCGCCGGTCGCGCGCTCGCCGAACGGCAAGGTGGACTACAAGGCCGCCAAGGCCCTGGCTCTCGAGCGGCTGAAGCTCACCGCTTGAAAATCGGCCGGAGGCGGCCACGATTTGGCCGGACGCCCGCCTATGATACAGGCGCGAGCGCCGACGCCCATCGCGCGCCCCATGACGGATTCCTGATGAAGCAATCGCACCTCTGGTTCATGCTCGCGGCCAGCGCCCTGGCTTGGTCCGCGCAACAGGCCGCCGCCCAGTCCAGCAACCCCACGGCCCCGCCCGCCGCTGCCGCCCGGGCGGCGCCGTTGGACGTGACCGCGCCAAGATACGGGACCTGGGGCTATGACGAGAGCGGCCGCGACCTGACCGTCAGCCCGGGCGCCGACTTCTTCCGATACGCCAACGGGGTCTGGTTCGACCACGAGCAAATTCCGGCCGACCGCACCCGCTACGGCGATTTCGACAAGCTGACGGTGCTGTCGGACAACCGCACCCGGCTCTTGATCGAGCAGGCGGCGGCCGGCCAGCTCACTGACGCCGACGCCGGCCGGGTCGGCGACGCCTACAAAGCCTTCATGGACAAAGGCCGCGTCGAGCGGCTGGGCGCCGAGCCGTTGACGACGGATCTGGACGCAATCCGCGGCGAAAGCTCCCGCGATGACATCGCCGCCGTAATGGGCCGCTCGGCGCTGGGGTTCGAGGGCGCCATCTTCGACCTGGAGATCTCTCCAGACGCCAAGGACCCCAATCGCTACGCGGTCTATATCGACGTCGGCGGCCTCGGCCTGCCCGACCGCGACTACTATCTCAAACCCGAATTCGCCGAGAAGAAGACCGCCTACCAGGCCTATGTCGCCGGCCTGCTGAAAGAAATCGGCTGGACCGACCCGGACGCCGCCGCCCAGGCCGTGGTCGATTTCGAGACCGGGTTGGCCGCCGCCAGCTGGACCCGCGCCGAGGAGCGCGACCCCTACAAGACCTACAATCCCATGGCGGTCTCCGACCTGGCGGCCTATGCGCCCGGCTTCGATTTCAGGGACTTCCTGGCCGCCGCCGAACTGGATTCGATCGGCCAGATCGTGCTGGAGGCCAACACCGCCTTTCCGAAGGCGGCAGCCGTCTACGCGGCCACGCCAGTCAAGACCTTGAAGGCATGGCAGGCCTTCCACCTGGTCGACGCCGCCGCGCCCTACCTGTCGGACCGTTTCGTCCAGGATCGCTTTGCCTTCCGCAACCACGTCCTGGCCGGCCAGCCGGAAATCCAGCCGCGCTGGAAACGCGGCGTCGGTTTCGTCAACCGCTCGCTCGGCGAGGCGGTCGGGCGGCTCTACGTCGCCCGGTACTTCACGCCAGACGCCAAAGCCAAGATGGACGGCCTGGTGGCCAATCTGAAGGACGCCTTGAACGCCCGGCTCGAGGGGGTCGACTGGATGACCCGGGAGACCAAGGCCAAGGCCGAGGAAAAGCTCGCAAAATTCACCGTA
>DASQSO010000102.1:0-6322 GCA_035642335.1 Caulobacteraceae bacterium | reverse complement strand
TGCGCCGAGCGCCGGCGACGGCCCCTGGGGCGATCGCCCGAAAGGGCCGTGGGGCTAAGTGATGTACTCAAGCCGGGCCATTTCCACGCGCGGCCAGTCCGTACCAGACTTTTGGGAGAGGTCTAAACGGCTAGCCCCGGTCCCTGGCCGCCATCAGGGTCCAGCCGCTGGGGCGGAGGACTTCGATGGGGTTGAAGCGGGCCTTGTAGGCCATCTTGGCGCTGCCCGAGACCCAGTAGCCCAGGTAGACGTAAGGCAGGTCGGCCTGCGCCGCCTGGCCGATGTGATCGAGGATGATGAACGAGCCCAGGCTGCGCTTGGCCAGTTCGGGGGCGTAGAAGCTGTAGACTAGCGACAGGCCGTCGGAGAGCACGTCGACCAGCACGCAGGCGATCAAGTCGCCGGGGCCGCGGTCCTTCGACGCCGCGCGATACTCGATCAGATGGGTGCGGGCGCTGGTGTCCTCGACCATGGCGACATAGTCCGCCCAGGTCATGTCGGCCATGCCGCCCTCGGCGTGGCGAGCCAGGAGGTAGCGGCGCAGAAGGTCGAACTGCTCGACGGTGGCCTCGGCCTCGACCAGATGTCGGGCGAGGTCGGTGTTGCGGTCGAGCACCCGCCGCTCCGAGCGCGAGAACGGATAGCTGACCGCCGGAATGCGCGCCGAGACGCACGAATCGCAGCCGTCGCAGGCCGGGCGATAGGCGATGTTCTGTGAACGGCGGAAACCGACCTGGGTCAGGGCGTCGTTGATGGCGGCGCCCTCGGAAATCGGCAGGTGCGCGAACACCTTGCGCTCGTGCCGATCGGGCAGGTAGGGGCACGGCGAGGGCGCCGTGAGGAAGAACCGCAGCTGACGGGTGGTGAAGTGGTGTGTCACCGGCGCCTTTACGTCCCAAAAACCCTGAGTCTCGTGACGCTGATTAGGACAAATGCCGGGCTCGACCGCAAGGGCGTCGTGGTCGCACCGGCCCTGAAATCAGGCATTTGGCGCAAGCACGGGCGACTGGCGCAGCGCGCGATAGAGATGCGGCGGTTGCCGGGCAGGGTCGGATCGTCCGGGAACCGCCGATCGGCGGCCGCCCGACCCGGCTACTGTTCTGACTGGAGTTGTCCGCATCGGCCGCCAGGCTCTCGATCACCGACAGGCTTCACCCCACGCGACGCCCGGCCTATTCCAGTCCACCAACGTGGCGGCTATCGGAGAACCAAGCATGCGGATCGCTTTTGTCGGGCTGGGCGTCATGGGCTATCCGATGGCGCGCCACCTGGCGGCGGCCGGGCATGAGATGCGCGTCTTCAACCGCACCCCGGACAAGGCCGCGCGCTGGATCGCCCAGCATGGCGGCGCGGCGGCCGGATCGATCGCCGAGCTGGTCAAGGACCGGGAGGTGGTGGCGCTTTGCGTCGGTAACGACGGCGACGTGCGCCAGTGCCTGGCTGAGATTCTGCCCAACATGCCAAAGGGCGGGACAGTCATCGACCACACCACCACCTCGGCGAAGCTGGCGCGGGAGGCGGCGGGGCAGGCGCGCGGGCAGGGCCTCTGGTTCGTCGACGCCCCGGTGTCCGGCGGCCAAGCGGGCGCCGAGGCCGGGGCGCTCAGCATCATGGCCGGCGGCGACGCCGAGGCCTTCGCCCTGGCCGAGCCGGTGATGAGCGCCTACGCCAAGGCGATCCGCCATATCGGCGGGCCGGGCGACGGCCAGCTCTGCAAGATGGTCAACCAGATCGCCATCGCCGGCGTCGTGCAGGGCCTGGCCGAGGCGGTCCATTTCGCCAAGCGCGCCGGCCTGGATACGGGCGCCGTCTATGAGGCGATCTCCAAGGGCGCCGCCCAGTCCTGGCAGATGGACAACCGGTTCACGACCATGGTCGATGGCAGGTTTGACTTCGGCTTCGCGGTGGACTGGATGCGCAAGGACCTCGGCCTCGTCCTCGACGAAGCCCGCGCCAATGGCGCGCGGCTGGAAGTCACCGCCCTGGTCGACCAGTTCTATGCTGAGTTGCAGGCCATTGGCGGTCGGCGCTGGGACACCTCCAGCCTGGCGGCGCGGCTCGAGCGGCCGAAATGACGCGCTTCAGATGTACCTGACCGGCATCGAGCGGAAGGCCGGCGTCCGGCTGGACGAGTTCCCCTGGACTCTGCCGGCCTTCCGCTGGCTAGAAAAGCTCGAGTTCAAGAGCCAGGTCACCTTCCTCGTCGGCGAGAACGGCTCGGGCAAGTCGACCCTGCTGGAGGGCCTGGCGGCGGGCATGCAGGCCTCCGCCGCCGGCCGCGCCGAGATCGACGCCGACGACAGCCTGGCCGTGGCGCGGCGTTTCGCCGGCGCCTTCCGCTTCTCCCGCCGCCGCCATGCCGCGAGGCGCCTGTTCGTGCGCGCCGAGGACCTGTTCGGCTTCGTCCGCCGGGTGGGCCAGTCGATGCGGGATCTGACCGAACTGGAGCAGCATTTCGACCAGACGGTGAAGGGCGACTATGGCCGCCAGCTGGCCAAGGGCGCCGCGGCTGGGCAGCGAAAGGCGCTGGAGGCCTCCTACGGCGCCGATCCCGACGCCCGTTCCCACGGCGAGACCTTCCTCAACCTGCTCGAAAAGCGGCTCATGCCGGACGGGCTCTATTTCCTCGACGAGCCCGAGGCGCCGCTGTCGCCGTTGCGCATCCTCAGCCTGATCTCACTGCTGAAGGGCCTGGTCGCCGACGGCGCGCAACTGATCATCGCCACCCATTCGCCGATCTTGATGGCTTTCCCTGGCGCTGAGATTCTGCTGTTTGAAGGCGATTGCATCACGCCCACGGCCTACGAAGACCTCGACCACGTCCGCCTGACCAAGGCCTTCCTGAACGACCCGGAAAGCTTCCTGCACCGGCTCTGAGCTCTGACGTCATAGACGGGGAACCGAAGCGAGTTTGCGCGGTCGCAATTGACCAGGCACGGCAAGCGGGCGAATGTCGAATGGTTCTCCGATGACGATGGAGGCATTCATGCCAGCTGATATTTTACTTCAGGAAGAGCGGTCGGTCCGACCGACAGGTGACGCTGAAGCTCCAATACGGGCCGAGGGGTTCAATCACCTGCATATCAACGTGCGTGACCTGGAGCGGTCTATTCGCTTTTACGAAGAGGCGTTCGGGCTGAGGCTCGATTTCAAGGCGGATGTCTCCCTCGTCTTCATGACGCCCCAAGCCGGTGGGCATTCGCTGGCCCTGCACCTGGTCGGATTGGATGAACCGGTCGGCATGGCGGGCGGAATCCAGCATTTCGGTTTCAAGCTTAATGCGAGCGATCATGACCGGGTGATCGAGCAGGTGGAAAGGGCGGGGGGAAGGCTGGTCTCGCGCGGCAAGCACGACCAGAAGTATCCGTACGCCTACGTTTGCGATCCCGATGGCTATGTCATCGAGCTTTAGTCTCGCCTGAGCGCGGCGCCTTGAGGCTCGGCCAAGCAGGGCTGAGCCGCTCAAAACAGGGCGCCGGCCACCAACTCCATGTTGAGCTAGTTTGCGAGGTGTCGCGGATGTCGCAGATCGGGGCCGTCCAGGTCAGGAACACACTCGGCGCCTTGCTGGACAAGGTCGAGCGAGGCGAGGAGCTCGTTATAACCCGCCGCGGCAAGCCCGTGGCCCGGCTGACGCCCTGTGCTGCGCAGGTCGATCAAGACGGCGTGCGCGCCGCTTTGACCCGTATCCAGGCCAGGGCGCGATCTTTGGCGGCAGAGCCGCTTGGGTGGGAGACCCTGAAGGCGGACCGGGACGCTGGTCGGCCGGCTCACCCACCCAGCATCCCCGCCACGCGCGGCGCGAAATAGGTGACTACGCCCGCGCAGCCGGCGCGTTTGAAGGCGCCGAGAGCCTCCAGGATGGCGCGCTCCTCCTCGATCCAGCCGTTCTGGGCGGCGGCCATCAGCATGGCGTATTCCCCGGAGACCTGGAAGGCGAAGGTGGGCATGGAAAAGGCCTCGACCACCCGGCGGACGATGTCGAGATAGGGCAGGCCGGGCTTGACCATCACCATGTCGGCGCCCTCGGCGATGTCCAGGGCGACCTCGCGCAGGGCCTCGTCGGTATTGGCGGGGTCCATCTGGTAGGTGTTCTTGTCGGGCGGGTTGGCGGTCGAACCCGAGCCCAGCTTTCCGGAGCCGATCGCCTCGCGATAGGGGCCGTAGAAGGCCGAGGCGTATTTGGCCGCATAGGACATGATCATCACGTCCTGGCGTCCCGCCGCCTCCAGCGCCGTCCGCAACGCCCCGACGCGGCCGTCCATCATGTCGGAGGGCGCCAGGATGTCGGCCCCGGCATCAGCCTGCATCAACCCCTGTTCCACCAGCCGCTCGATGGTGGCGTCATTCAGGATTCGGTTTCCCTCGACCACCCCGTCGTGGCCGTGCTCGGTGAAGGGGTCCAGCGCCACGTCGCACATGATGCCGACCTCGGGGGCGGCGTCCTTGATCGCCTTGACCACATTGGCGATCAGCCCGTCGGGATTGCCGGCCTCGGAGCCGCGCGCGTCCTTCCGGGCGCCGTCGATGTGCGGAAAGACGGCGATGGCCGGAATGCCCAGCGCACGGGCCTGGACCGCGGCCTTGGAGGCCTCGCGCAGCGAAAGCCGATCGATTCCGGGCATGGCGGCGATGGGAATGCGGGCCGCCTCGCCGTCATGCACCACCATGGCCCAGATCAGGTCGGCGGGCGCCAGCGTCGTCTCGCGCGTCAGGCGGCGGATCCAGTCGGCCTGGCGCAGGCGGCGCATGCGAAGCGCGGGATAGGGGGCGAGCGGAGCGCTGGTCATCATTCGGCCGAACAGAAAACGATCAGTGCGCGGTCTGGCTGATCGACTGGCGCGAGGCAAGCCGGATGAAGCCGTAGGCCGAATTGGCCATGAACCAGATTCCGGTGATGACGACGAGAACGCCGGTCGCCACGATGCACATCATCACCACGCCCATATGGGCGTGGTCGAAGATCTCGGTGTTCAGTCCGCCGCGGCCGCCGTCGATCAGGCCAAAGAAGACCTCGCCCAGCAGGATCAGCGCCGCCGACAGCCCGGTGAGCGCCGCCAGCAAAGTGAGCGCGAAACCGACCCAGAAGATGAAGATCTGCCGGCGGAAGTGGGCGCGCGCCGGCGGGGCGCTGGCGGTCCGCCTCGAATAGGCGATGGCGACGGCGACCAGCGCGGGCAAGCCCGCGAAGAAGATGGCCACGAACAAAAGGCCGTAGGCCAGCAGCGCCAGGTTCCGATCCGCGTCGTTGGATGGTCTGCTCCTGGCGACGTCCGACGCGGCGCTCATCGCACAGCCCCAAAAAGATGACGCCGCGCCCGCCCGCGGCTCGCCTGATTGACAGGGTGCGCCCTTGGGCTCAGTTCCTCAACCCTCCAAGTCAAGGCCTCTCGCGGACGGAATGGATTTCACCCTGAGCGACGACCAGCGCGCGATCGAGGACGCCGCGCGCACCTTCGCGGCCGCCGAGTTCGCGCCGCACTCGGCCCATTGGGACGAGGCGGAGATCTTCCCGGTCGAAGCCATGCGCAAGGCGGCCGAGCTGGGCTTCGCGGCCATCGTCATCGATCCGGAGATGGGCGGCGCCGGACTCGGCCGGCTGGACGCGGCGATCATCTTCGAGGCCCTGTCGCACGGCGACGTCGCCACCGCCGCCTTCCTGTCGATCCACAACATGGCCAGCTGGATGATCGACCGGTTCGGCGACGAGGCCTTGCGGCGCAAGTACCTGCCCCGGCTGGCGACCATGCAGCTGATCGCCTCCTATTGCCTGACCGAACCCGGCTCGGGCTCCGACGCCGTCGCCCTGCGCACCACCGCCCGGCGCGACGGCGAGCACTATGTGCTGGACGGCTCCAAGGCCTTCATCTCCGGCGCCGGGGTCTCGGACATCTATGTGGTAATGGTCAGGACCGGCGAGGCCGGCGCGCGTGGGATCTCGGCCCTGGTGGTGGAGAAGGGAACGCCCGGCCTCAGCTTCGGTGCGCCGGAGCGCAAGATGGGCTGGAGAAGCCAGCCGACGGCCATGGTCAATTTCGATTCGGCCCGCGTGCCGGTGGAAAACCGCATCGGCGACGAGGCCGACGGATTTCGTTTCGCCATGGCCGGGCTGGATGGCGGGCGGCTGAACATCGCCGCCTGTTCGCTTGGCGGGGCCGGCTTGGCGCTGCAGGCGGCGAAATCGCACCTGGAGACCCGCAACCAGTTCGGCCGGCCGCTGACGGCGTTCCAGGCGCTGCAGTTCCGGCTGGCCGACATGGCCACCGAACTGGAGGCCGCCCGGCTGATGGTGCGCCGCGCCGCCGCCGCCCTGGACGCCAAG
>DASQSO010000101.1:0-2551 GCA_035642335.1 Caulobacteraceae bacterium | reverse complement strand
TCGACCTCGCCGCGCAGCAGCAGGCCCGCGCCATGTGCGACGGCCAGGAAGGTCTTGCCGGTGCCAGCGGGGCCGGCGGCGAACACCAGATCGTGGCGGGTCATCAGGTCGAGATAGGCCGCCTGGGCCGCGGTCTTCGGCCCGACCGCGCCGCGCCGGCCGATCGGAACGCTGGCGCCTCCCACCGGCGCCCCGCCGCCGCGTGCGACCGTGGTTGCGGCCCGCACGTCGGCCTCGGAGACGCTCGCGCCCTTATCGGCGCGGTCGGCTATGGCCTTGACCGCCCGCTTGGCGGCCGAGCGCGCCCTAGCGTCGCCGGCCAGGGAGACGCCGCCGCCGGGGGTCTCGACCAGGACGTGGAAGGCGTCCTCGATCAGCGCCGTGTGGCGGCTGTTCGGACCGGAGACGGCGCGCAGGGCCGCATCGGACAGCGGCACGAATTCGCGCGTCTCGGGGCTCAAGCCGGCTCCAGGGCGGGCGCGGCCACGAGCGCGCCGGCAAGGCTGTTGCGCTCGGCGGCGATGATCGCGACCGGGACGATCCGGCCGACGAGCGACTGCGGCGCGGTGGCGTGCACCGCCTGCAGATAGGGGCTGCGGCCGATGACTTGGCCCGCGTGGCGGCCAGGGTTTTCGAACAGCACCGGCAAGGTGCGACCGACGCTGGCCGCGTTGAAGGCCGCCTGTTGCGCGGTCAGCAACGCCTGCAATCGTTGCAGCCGCTCGTCCTTCACCGTCTCGGCCACTTGGCCCGGCATGGCGGAGCCGGGGGTGCCGGGGCGCCGGGAGTATTTGAACGAGAAGGCGCTGGCGTAGCGGGCCTCGGCCACCACGGCGAGGGTCGCTTCGAAGTCGGCGTCGGTCTCGCCCGGAAAGCCGACGATGAAATCGCCGGAAAGCGCGACGTCCGGCCTGGCCGCCCGGATGCGTTCGGTCAGCCGCAGATAGTCGTCGGCCGTATGGCCGCGGTTCATCGCCTTCAGCACCCGGTCGGACCCCGCCTGCACCGGCAGGTGCAGATAGGGCATCAACGCGTCGATCTCGGCATGGGCGGCGATCAGGTCATCGTCCATGTCGCGCGGATGGCTGGTGGTGTAGCGGATGCGGTCGAGGCCTTCGATCTTGGCCAGGGCGCGGATTAACGGCGCCAAGCCGCCAGCATAGGCGTTGACGTTCTGGCCCAGCAGGGTGATTTCTCGCACGCCCCCAGCCGCCAGCCGGCGCGCCTCCGCGACGATGGCTTCAGCGGGCCGGGAATATTCGGCGCCGCGTGTATAGGGCACCACGCAGAAGCTGCAGAACTTGTCGCAGCCCTCCTGCACAGTCAGGAAGGCGCTGACCCCGTTCACCGCGCGCTCGTTGGGCAGGGCGTCGAACTTCTCTTCCGTCGCGAAATCCGTCGCCAGCCGCTCGCCGTTCTGGCGATGAGCGCGGGCGACCAGCTCGGGCAGGCGATGATAGGACTGCGGCCCGATCACCAGGTCCACCGCCGGCTGCCGCGTCATGATCTCGGCGCCCTCGGCCTGGGCGACGCAACCGGCGACGGCGATGGTCATCGAGCCGCCGGCCGCCGCGCGGGCGGCCTTCATCGGCTTGAGCCGGCCAAGCTCGGAATAGACCTTCTCCGCTGCCTTTTCGCGAATGTGGCAGGTGTTGAGCACCACCAGGTTCGCCCCCTCCGGCGTCGCGGCGGCGCAATAGCCCAGCGGGCGCAGAAGATCGGCCATTCTTTCGCTGTCGTAGACGTTCATCTGACAGCCGTAGGTCTTGATGTAGAGGCGCTTTTGCGCGGGCGCGGTCATGGTCGGTTTATGAGCGCGGCCCAAGCGTCGCGCAAGGCGATGGCGCGCGGAGACCTTCAGTTTTGGCTCTCGTCCACCGGCACGCCGTAGAGTTCCAACCGGTGGTCGATTAGCCGGTAGCCGAGGCGCTTGGCGATGGCCGCCTGCAAGGCCTCGATCTCCTCGTCCACGAACTCGATCACCTGGCCGCTCTTCATGTCGATGAGATGGTCGTGGTGGGTGTCTGGTACTTCTTCGTAGCGCGAACGGCCGCCGTGGAAATCGTGGCGGGCGATAATGCCGGCATCTTCGAACAGCCGCACGGTCCGATAGACGGTGGCGATGGAGATGTGCGGGTCGGCCTCGTGGGCGCGGCGGTACAGCTCCTCCACGTCCGGGTGGTCGTGGGCGAGCGAGAGCACCCGCGCGACGACCCGGCGCTGGTCGGTCATGCGCATGCCTTTTTCGATGCAGAGCTTTTCGATCCGGTCCAAGCGTGCGCGCCCCGTCGGCTGTCCTCTTGCGCCTAGGATAGGCTCAAGCGGGCGGCCTGTTAAGGTCGCGCCGCAAGACCAGCGCATCGACCGCGCCAGCGCCGCGCCGGTAGTAGCCCGGGCGCTGTCCCGCCCGGGCGAACCCGGCCGAGCGATAGAGCGCCAGGGCTGCATCGTTGTCGCTGGCGACCTCCAGAAAGAGCGCCCGCGCGCCGGCGGCGGCGGCGATGACGGCGGCGGCCTCGACCAGCGTCCGGCCGACACCCGCGCGCCTGTG
>DASQSO010000100.1:0-4034 GCA_035642335.1 Caulobacteraceae bacterium | reverse complement strand
GGAGTTCGAAGCCAACCAGACAGACTTATCCACAATCATCCACGGCCCTGTCGATCGCCAAAGGCGATCGACAGCGACAACAACCACTGTGGCTTATTAAACTGTCTCACCGAGGGGGGACGCTCCACCTTTGTACCCTTTGTGTACTTGGTGTCCTTCGTGGTCAAAATCGGAGCGTGGTTAAGCCCATAATTTTGCAAGGAAAAACGCCTGGTTCCGCTTTCGCGGGGATGAGCGGATTATTCGGTGGGCCTGGTATCCTCACCCCGCGAAGCTACTTGCCGAGGCGCGGCGCCAGTTGTCAGCGTAGAAGTCGTGCTGACAGGTTCCGTCGACCAGCTGGCCGGGCTCCAGGAAGGTGTGCAGCTGGCTGAACTGCATGATCTCGGTGGCGCTGACGCGCCGCACCAGGTGATGTGGCCGCAGCTGGTTGGGGTGTTCGAGACCGGCCGCGGCCAGCATGTCGGCCAGGGCGCGCAAGGTGAGGCGGTGGAAGTTATAGACCCGCTCGGACTTGTCCGGCACGACCAGAGCCGCTTGACGACCTTTGTCCTGGGTCGCCACCCCGGTCGGGCAGCGATTGGTGTTGCACTGCACCGACTGCACGCAGCCGACGGCGAACATGAAGCCGCGCGCCGCGTTGGCCCAGTCGGCGCCGATGGCCAGCACGCTGGCGATGTCGAAGGCGCTGACGATCTTGCCGGCGACGCCGATCTTCATGCGGTTGCGCAGGCCGGCCCCGACCAGGACATTGTGCACGAACAAAAGGCCCTCGCGCATGGGCGCGCCGATGTGGTCGCTGAACTCGGTCGGCGCCGCGCCGGTGCCGCCCTCGGCGCCGTCGACCACCACGAAGTCGGGCACGACGCCGGTCTCCAGCATGGCCTTGACCATGGCCATGAAGTCCCACGGATGGCCCATGCACAGCTTGAACCCGACCGGCTTGCCGCCGGAGCGGCGCCGCAGCTCGGCGATGAAGCCCATCATCTCGATCGGGGTCGAAAAGGCGCTGTGCCGCGCCGGCGAGATGCAGTCCTGGCCCATGGGCACGCCGCGGGTGAGGGCGATCTCCGCCGTCACCTTGGCCGCCGGCAGGACACCGCCGTGGCCGGGCTTGGCGCCCTGGCTGAGCTTGATCTCGATCATTTTGACCTGGTCGGTCTGGGCCTGGGCGGCGAACTTCTCCGGGTCGAAATGGCCGTCTTCGGCGCGGCAGCCGAAATAGCCGCTGGCCACCTCCCAGACGATGTCGCCGCCCATTTCGCGGTGATAGGGCGAGATGCCGCCCTCGCCGGTGTCGTGGCTGAAGCCGCCGCGCCGGGCGCCGGCGTTCAGGGCGCGGATGGCGTTGGCGCTGATGGCGCCGAAGCTCATCGCCGAAATGTTGAACACCGAGGCGGAATAGGGCCGGACGCACTGGTCGCCGCCGATGGTGATGCGGAAGGTCTCGGGATCGGCGGCGATGGCCGGCATGGTCGACTGGCCGATGAACTCATAGCCGTCGCGGTAGACGTCCATCAGGGTGCCGAACGGGTGTTCCCCCGGCTCGCCTTTCGCCCGCTCATAGACCAGCGAGCGCTGGCTGCGGGAAAACGGCGCGGCCTCCTCGTCGGACTCGACCAGATACTGGCGGATTTCCGGCCGGATCAGTTCGGCGATCCAGCGGACGTGGCCGATGATCGGGAAGTTGCGCAGGATGGAATGGCGGGTCTGGAGGAGGTCGTAGAGGCCGAGCAGGCAGAGCGCCGCCAGGACGACGACCGCGCCCCAGGCCAGCGTCTCGACCCAGGCGCCGGCGATCGCCAGGGCCAGCAGGACGATGCAGAGGATGAAGGTCGTGTAGCGTCCCGGTCGAAGCAGCGCTGCCAACCTCATCGGCGATCCTCCTGGCCGCGACAGTACGGCAGGATTAGCACGCGGTCGTCGGCGGCTCAGCCTTTTCAGGCCCGCGCGCGCAGGCCGTCCATCAGGACGTCGATCAGCCGTCGCGCGCTGGCCTCCCAGCCCGGCTCCGCGGCGCCATAGCTGAGCCCGACCAACGCGCGCAGCACGTCCATCGGATCGACGTCGGCGCGGATATCGCCATTGGCGATGGCCCGCCCCACCAGCATCGCCACGGCCCCGGTGATCGTCTCGCCCGAGGCGGCGTAGAGCGCCGAGGCGCCGCCGACCATCGACCCCAGAGCCGGGCCGATGAGCCTCTTGGTGGCGACATAGTCGAGGAAGAGACGCATCCACTCGTGCAGCGCCTCGCCCGGCGACAGCGATCCCAGCAGGCGCGTCGCCCCGTCGGCCAGCTGCCGCACCTCGCGGCGGTAGACCGCCTCGACGATAGCCTCCCGGGTCGGGAAATGCCGGTAGAGGGTGCCGATGCCGACCCCGGCGCGGCGAGCGATCTCCTCAAGGCTCACCTCCGGCCCGGTCTCGGCGAAACCGGCCTTGGCCGCCCCGATCAGGCGCTCGCGATTGCGCAGTCCGTCGGCGCGCTGAGTCCGCCCTGGCTCCCTGCTCTCGACGCTCACGAACCCAACCTTCTTGCTGGCCTCTTGCCAAACGGAGGGGCCCTCCGTATATAAATCGGAGCCACCCTCCGCTTATAACGGCGACCCCCGCCGCTTGGCAAACGCCCCGCTTGCGCCGGTGCGAGCGAGTCTGGCCGCCGATTTTCGAACCCAATGAGGAGACCACCCATGACCGGACCATTTGGAGCCAAATCCACCACCGACGAGGTGCTCGAAGGCGTCGACCTGAGCGGCAAGCGCTTCCTGGTCACCGGCGTCTCCGCCGGCCTCGGCGTCGAGACCGCCCGCACCCTCGCCGCCCATGGCGCCCAGGTTGTCGGCGCCGCCCGCGACCTTAACAAGGCCAAGGCGGCGACCGGCGAGGTCCGCGCCCAGGCCGCGAACGGCGGTGGGCTGGAACTGGTCGAGCTCGACCTCGCCTCGCTGGCCAGCGTCCGCGCCTGCGCCGACGACCTGATCGCCGATGGCCGACCCTTCGACGTCATCATCGCCAATGCCGGGGTCATGGCCTGCCCGAAGGGTCAGACCGCCGACGGGTTCGAGACCCAGTTCGGCACCAACCATCTGGGCCACTTCGTGCTGGTCAACCGCGTCGCCTCGCTGCTGAAATCGGGCGGGCGGCTGGTCAACCTGTCCTCGTCCGGCCACCGGTTCTCCGACGTCGACCTGGAAGACCCGAACTTCGAGCACACCGAATACAGCGAGTTCACCGCCTATGGCCGCTCCAAGACCGCCAACGTGCTGTTCGCGGTCGAGTTCGACCGGCGGCATAAGGCCGGCGGCGTCCGCGCCACGGCCGTGCACCCGGGCGGCATCGAGACCGAGCTGGGCCGCCACCTGAAGCCCGAGGTGATCCAGGGGATGATCGACGACATGGCCCGCCAGGCGGCGGCGGGCGGCGTCCCCGCCTTCGAATGGAAGACCATCCCGCAAGGCGCCGCGACCTCGGTCTGGGCCGCGGTGGTCGCGCCGGCCGACCAGGTCGCCGCGCGGTTCTGCGAGGACTGCCACGTCGCCGAGATCATGGAAGGCGCCGACATCCGCGCCGGCGTCCGCGCCTACGCCCTCGACCCCGAACACGCCAAGGCCCTCTGGGCCAAGAGCGAGGAAATGGTCGGCGAGAGGTTTTAGGGTCCGGCTTCAAACCCAATTAAACCGTCACCCCCCGCTGGAGCGAAGCGGAATGCGGGGCCCATAAACACTGGTCCAAGACGGTGTTCATGGGTGGCCCGATCACGTCCACGGCTGTCCGGTTCATGCGGGACACAGGTCTAAGCATAGCTGTCGTGGGTCGGCGACAGGTATTAGCGGTGGCTTGAGGAGTCGATCGAGCCGGCGTCTGTGCATGATATTGACGCGGACGAGGCGTGTGAAGGCCAGCGGGCTCTTGATGATCTTGACGGCGTCTTGGGCTAGTCTGAGCAAGAGATAGGCGATCAGGGCCACGGCGATCTGGATGCGCACGGCGTTCTCGGACCGGCCGATGAAGTGCTTGATCCGAAGCGTCTGCTT
>DASQSO010000099.1:0-7545 GCA_035642335.1 Caulobacteraceae bacterium | reverse complement strand
CCTTCGCGGCTGCGCGGCCGGCCGCGCCGGCCCCGGCGCCCGACCCCGCCGCCATCCTGGCGAGCGCCCAGCAGACCCTCATCCAACTGCAGAACCAGGTTCCGACCACGTCCAACGACGCGCGCCTGGCCGCCATGGCCGCCCAGGCCGCCGCCGTCGAGGCGCGGGCGGATCAGTTGGCCGCCGGCGCCGCCCGCGCCCTCATCCCCATCGACAAGGCGCTGAAGCGGCTGGCGCCCAATCCCCGCCACGCGGTCCCGGCCTCGGAAAAGGGTCAGCTCGCGGCCCTGACCGCCAGCCGCGGCGCGCTCCAATCCCAGCTCAGCCAGGCCCAGGCGCTCAGCGCGTCCGCCAGCGCCGCCTACACCCTGGTCGCCGAGCGCCGACGCGAGGGATTCAGCGCCCGGGCGCTGGAACAGTCGGACTCGCCACTCTCGCCTGCCTTCTGGACTTCGCTGGCGCAGTCCGCCGGGCCGGACGTGACCCGCCTTATGGCGCTGGTGCGGAACGCCATCGACGTGGCCGTGGGCGCCCCGGAACCGCGCGGCGGGATCGGCCTTGGGCTCGGGGTCGCGCTCGGCCTTGGGCTGCTCTTCCCGGTCCGCCGGGGTCTGGAGCGGCTTGGCCGTAAGGTGCTGGACCGCAAGCCCGGGCGGCGCGGGTTCGGCCTGACCGCCTATGCCCTGTGGATGACCGCGGTCGACACCGGCGCGCCAGCCCTGGCCGCCGTGACCCTGCACCTGGGCGCTCAATGGGGCGGCCTGCTCTCCGACAAGGCCGACCTGCTGGCCGGGGCCGCCGTCGTCGCGGTGATCTGGGGCGCGGCGATTCTGGCGCTCGGCCGCGCCCTGGCGACGGACCTGGAGGCCGACCATCGCCTGCTGGGGTTCCCGGACATGGCGGCGCGGCGGATGGGACCGCTTTTGCTGGCGGTGGCGATCATCACCGCGACCGGTTTCCTGCTCACCCGGCTCAACTACGCGGTGGGCGCCAGCGTCGCGGCGACTATCGCCGCTAACTGCGTGCTGTCGCTGGCCTATGCCGGCATCGCCGGCGCGATCCTGGTGAGTTTCGGGCGCAACCGCGCGCCGGGCGAGGGCGCGGACGCCGCCGAGGCGGCGCATTCGCCGGTCTGGACCCTGGTGTCGCTCGTCCTGTGGGGCGCCGTCGTGGTCACCGTCTGCGCGGTGTTCGCCGGCTTCACGACGCTGGCGGCGCTGATTTCCAACCAGATCTTCTGGCTGAGCGTGCTGGCCGCCTCGACCTTCCTTTTGCTCAGGTTCATCGACGACCTCGCCGGGGCGTTGTTCGGCGAGCACGGCTGGGCCGCGCGGACGCTGCGGGTGCTGTTCAGCTTCCGCCGCTCGACCATCGCCCAGACCGGCATCCTGATCTCGGCGGCCTTGCAGCTCTTTGCCCTGATCGGGGCGTTCACCCTGGCCCTGACGCCGTTCGGCCAGGGCGGCGACCTGTTCGTCGCGCACTTAAACCAGCTCGGCCAATCCATCCATATCGGCTCGGCGACCATTTCGCCGGCGGCCATCGTCAGCGGGCTTGGCGCCCTGGCGGTCGGCATGGGCCTTGTGCATCTGGTGCGCGGCTGGGTGGTTCGGCGCTACCTGCCGGCGACCGAGTGGGACTCAGGCCTGCGCAACTCGGTCAGCACCGGGGTCGGTTATATCGGGGTCGGCATCGCGCTGCTCTGCGCCTTCGCGGCCATGGGGCTGGGTTTCGCTCAGATCGCGCTGATCGCCAGCGCGCTCTCCGTCGGCATCGGCTTTGGCCTGCAGCAGGTGGTGCAGAACTTCGTCTCCGGCGTTATCGTGCTGGTGGAGCGGCCGGTGAAGGTCGGCGACTGGGTCAATGTCGGCGGGGTCGAGGGCAATATCCGCCGCATCCGGGTGCGCGCCACCGACATCGAGACCTTCGACCGCACCACGGTGATCGTGCCCAATTCCGACCTGATTACCAAACAGGTGCAGAACAAGACGCTCGGCGAGCCGCGCGGCCGCATCAAGCTGGAGCTGGCCATCGCCGATCCGCGGGACGCCGGGCGGGCGCGGGACCTGATCCTCAGCGTCGCCGATGCCCGGGGCGAGATCCTGAAAGAGCCCAAGCCGGTGGTCTATATCGACTCCATGGCCGGCGGCGGGGCGGTCAACTTTATCGCCTATTTGTTCGTCGGCAATCCGCGAGATGTCTATCGCCTGCGCAGCGACCTCTATTTCGCGCTGCTTGAGGCGTTCCAGCAGGCGGATATCGCCTTCGAAGGCGCCGCGGGGCCGACCAACGTGGTGGTCGAACCGGGGCCGGCCATGCGGAGCGCCCTGGCCGCCATGGGCGCGGGCGAGCCGTTTCCGCAGCGGCGGAGCGCCGGCCGCTAGAGGCTGCGGGTTTGCGCTCGAAACCGCAACTCCGCCCATTGCGGACCGCGCCGGGATGGCGCCAAGCTCAAGCCAAGGGAGGACCTTGGCTTGACCTTCGATACGCCGTTGACGATTCGCGGGCCCCTGCGCCAGCCGCGGCAGATGCTGGCCGACCAGGAGTACGGCGGCCACTCCTCGATCCACGATGACGCCATGGCCGAGAAGCTCGGCTTCCGGGCCGGACCGATCGAGGGGCCGACCCACTTCAGCCTGTTCCCGCCGCTGCTGGCCCACATCTGGGGCCAGGCCTGGTTCGAGCGCGGCTGCCTGTCGGCCCACTATCAGAACATGGTGGTCGAGGGGGAGGAGACCCGCGCCTTCGCCGAGGCGCCGCCGGCCGGGGCGACCTCGACCCGGGTCTGGGCCGAAAAGGCCGACGCAACCCCGGTGCTGGAGGCCAGCGCCAGCCTTGGCCCCGACCATGGCCAGACCCTGCTGGAGGCGCGGCTCGCCCAGTTGCGGCCGCCGGAGCGGCTGATCATCCTGGAGGACCTCAAGGTTGGCATGAAGGGCGCCGAGGACGAGCGCGTGCGGATGGATCCGGGCCAGCACATGGGAGCTCTCTATCCGTTCTCGCTGACCCAGAAGCTCGCCGCGATCACCGAGACCTCGCCCTGGTACGCCGACCCCGGCGCCTCTCCCTGGGGACGGCCGATCATCCCGCTCGAGATGGTCAGCGTGCTAGCCGAATATTCGGGTGGAAAGGCGCGTTTCCCGGTGAAAGGCCCCGCCGTCGGCCTCTTCGCCGACCAGGAGATCCGTATGATCGACGGGCCGCTTTTCGTCGGCGAGGACTACCTCATCCGCCGCGAGATCGCCGCCCTCTCCGAGAGCCGCCGCACCGAGTCCTATTGGGTCCGCACCCGGATTTTCGATGCGTCGGGCCGGCGCCAACTCGCCGAGATGCTGCTCAACCACGCCACCTTGAAGGATTCCTACGCCGGCTACGCCGCAGCGGCGTCGCCTGCCACCTGACCAACGGCCGCGTCCGCGTCCTCGCTCCCTCCCGCGCAAGCGGGGTTTTGGTTTTACCGCCAAGCTCGCCAAGGACGCCAAGGGTCAGCGCCGACCTATTCCTCCTTGGCGAACTTGGCGAACTGGCGTCCTTGGCGGTCGATCTTCGCCGTTGATTTGGCTCGGCGCCGCCGAAAGGTGAACCACCAAGGGCGCCAAGCACACCAAGAAGAGAAAAGGTGGGCGCTGATCCTTGGTGATCTTGGTGGGCTTGGTGGTTCAAGAAGTGTGAGTCCCCGCTTTCGCGGGAGTTAAAGGTCGCGGCGTGGGCGGCGCAGGGTGAAGGTTTCGAACGGGGCCAGTTGGCCGTCTACGCCCACCACGTCGTAGTAGGTGACCTTCATCGTGGTGAAGCCGCCCCGGCGCGATCCCGGATCGACCGCGAAAGCCGCGAAGCCGTAGGGGTGGGCGGCGTTGCGCACCGCCGACCAGGCCGCCGGCTCGGTGACATAGACCGGCGGGCGCCTGCCGGTCTTGGCGTCGGGCGCGCCGACGGCGGTGATCACCCGGCAGCGCGGCGGGTTGGAGAACAGGCTGTTGGATGGGCGCGAGGTGCCGCCGCCTCCGATCACCATGTGCACCGTGCCCTTCTCGGTGTCGATCAGGTCGGTGGCGGTGGCGGCTGGCAGCGGCGTCAGGGTGGCGTTGGCCTCATGGCCGCGGATCGGGTGCGAGCGCTCATAGTGGTGCTCGTGGCCGCAGACCACCAGATCGACGCCGTAGCGGTCGAACAGCGGAACCCATTCCTCGCGAATGCCAAGGTCGGCGCCGTTGAACCGCTCGGCGGTGGAGATGGCGACCTGGTGCATGCAGACCACGATCCAATCGATGCCCGGGTCGGCGCGGGACGCGGCCAGTTCGCGCTCCAGCCAGGCCTTCTGCGCCCCCGCCGAATAGCTGCGGACATAGGAGTCGCCGGCGTCCTGGTAGGCGACGTCGTCATTGGCGATGGAGACCACTCGCACCTGGCCGGCGGTGAAGGCGTACCAGAGCCCGTGCGTCAGCGCCGTCTGGCCGGCCGCCTCGGGCACGCAGAAATAGGTCTGGTAGGCCTGGTAGCCGATCGGCCCGTTGCCCAGCTCGTTCTCGTGGTTGCCTGGCGAAGGCATCCAGGGGCGTTTGCGGGCGCTGCGGCTGTTGTTGGTCCAGAAATCCCACCAGGTGCGCACCCGGTCATGGGCCAGGTTGGCATAGCAGAGGTCGCCGTTGAACAGGTGGAACAGCGGCGCCAGCCGCTCGACCCCCAACGTGGTGTCGCCGGCGAAGGGCGAGCCGAGGTTGTCGTTCACATAGACCGTGTCCGGGGTCATGGCCGTCCCCGCCGCGCCCCGCGCCGGCGGCAGCGCCCGGCCGAGGCTGGGGGTGCCCTGGTCGCCGAAACTGGTGAAGGTGAACCGCGCCCGGCCGCGCGGAGCGGTGCGAAAGGTCCCGAACTCCGGCGCCGCGCCATCGTGCAGCGCGCCATAGAGATAGTCCGCGTCGGCCCGCAGCCCATCGATCCTGGCGTGATAGGCGTGGACCGCCTGGCCGGACTTCCCGTCGGTGTAGCGCGCTTCCCGCGCCTCCACCGTTCGCTCCAGCCGGCCGTCCAGGCGGCCCAGAAGCACCCGCGGCCGGGCGACCGGCTGCAGCGTGTGCCAGGAGACCGCCAGCTCGGACGAGGCGTCGCCGCCGAACTGCAGATGCAGGCCGGCGATCGGCGGCGCCGCGGCCGCATCGGGCGAGGCCTTGGCGGCGCCCGCTTCGATGAGGGGTGCGGCCGCCGCGCCGGCGAGGCCCGCGGCGGCGAGCAATTGGCGACGGCTGAGATCGAGGTCGAATGCGCCGGGGCTCATGGCGCCTCCACGATCGGCCACCGGCTGGCAGCCGTCGCCACGGTCATGAGGCGGCGATCCTTTGGGCGATCTGATGGACGACCGGCAAAAGCCGTGAGACGTCCTCGACGATGAAGTCGGCGCCGGCGGCCCGTAAGGTCCGCTCGGAGCGGTCCAGCCGCTGGCGGCGGTCGTCGGGCGCCAGGGCGGCGTAGGTTTCCAGATCCAGGCCCATGCCGTTGCCCGAGGCCGACAGCCCGACCGTCCAGCAGCCGGCCATGCGGCCTTCCTCGATGCCGACCGGGGCGTCGTCGACCTTGATGCAGGCCCGCGCCGGCCAGGCGTCGAGATCGATCAGCGCCTTCCAGGTCATCAGCGGGGCGGGCCGGCCGCTCGGCGTCTCGCCAGCGCAGACCAGGGCCGCCGGTTCATAGCCCTGCGCCGCCGCGGCGGGCAGGATGCCCGCCATCATCTCGCGCGTGTAACCGGTGCCGGAGCCGATCCGGATCCCCAAAGCCCGCAAGGCCGCCACGGTCTCGGCCGCGCCGGGAATCAGGATGGAGGTCTCGGCCGCCGCCGCCTGCATGGCCGGCCGCAGCCGTGCATAGAGCCGCTCCACATCGGCCTCGGCGGCGGGCGCGCCCTTCAGCGCCGTCCAGCGCACCGCAACCGCCGGATCGGCCAGCAGCGACCGCAAATGATCGAGTTTGGCCTTGCCCATGTCCCGCCGCGCCTCTTCGGCGGAAAGCGCGATCCCCTCCTCGTCGAACACCTGGACCAGCGCCCGCACCGGCGCCATGCAGCCGAAATCGATCATGGTTCCCGCCCAGTCGAACACCACCGCGCGCACCGGAAAGCTCATCGCGCCGTCTCCATCGTCAGGTCCAGCAACTCGCCGATCACCGCGTCGGCGATGCCGAAGCCCGTCGAGGCGCCCGTGCCGCTGGTAACCATCACCAGCCGCACTCCCGGCTCCGGCGCGGCGACCAGGTATGTGCGGTCGTCGGCGACGGCATAGACCCCGGTCCAGCGCTCCAGCGCCGGCGGCGGCTCGCGGCCCAGGGCGCGGGCGTATTCGCCTAGAATCTCACGCTCGGCGGCGGCCGGGGCGAAGGGGCCGGGAAGCGCGTCGTAATGGTGGCTGTCGCCGACGATCAGGCCGCCGTCGCCGCCTTGCGCGGCGATCAGGTGCACGCCGTGCTCGTAGCAGCCGGGCAGCTCCTCCCGCAGCCGTGTCTCCAGCGCGCGGGCCTCGGGCAGAGCCGCATAGCCGCGGTAGCGGGTCAGGCTGAGGTCCGACATCAGCGCGCCCGGCAGCCGAAAGCCGGGATCGGCCAGTTTGACCATGGAAAGCCGGCATTTGCGAAGGCCAAAGGCCGCGATGGCCTCGGGATAGAGGGTGACGAAATCGTCGCCCGGACAGACCACCACCGCGCCCGCCTCGATCGCCCCGCGCGAGGTGCGCAGGCGCGGCGGCGCCGCTTCGAAGACCACGGTCTCGTTGAAGAAGACCACGCCGAGCGCCTCGTTCAGCCAGGCGGTCAGGGCTGGGATGGCGGTGCGCGACTCCACCCGCAGCTCGTGCGGGCTGTAGAGGACGCCCCGCAGGTTCGCCGCGCCGACGCCGTCCGACTGATCCCGGAACGCCTTAGGCGACAGGAGCCGGCAGCCTTCGCCCATCTCGGTGGCCAGAAAGGCCTCGATCACCGCCACCGCCTCGGCCGAGCGGGCCGTCAGGTAGAGGCCCCGCTGCTCGATCGTCAGCCCGGCCTTGGGCGCCAGCTCGGCCCAGACATCGCGCGTGCGGCGGGCCAGCCGCCAGCTCTCGCCGCGCTCCTGGCCGGTGACGGTGATGAAGCCGAAATTGCGGATCGAGGCGCCGTTGGCGCGCACGTCCCGCTCGATCACCGCGACCCGCCGGCCGGCCCTGGCCGCCACATAGGCATGCGCAAGCCCGATCACCCCGCCGCCGATCACGGCCAGATCGAATACCCGAGACGTCATCAGGTCCCTTCAAACCGGCGCCGCGCGCGCCTTGTTCGGTCAGAACAATCCGAGGATCACCGTCGACGCGAATCCCCAGCCACGCCAGTCTATATCGAGCATTGACGACAAAACGGATTCTCCCGGGACGTGAAAGTCCGCCGCGAGACTGGCGCTCGGTTCCGTCGCCGGTGAAGCTCGTCCGCGCTTCGGGCGCGCGATGGCGGTGCGCCCAAGGACCATGGCCGCGTATCACAGCCGGGCGCCTGGCCTGACCGCACATTTGCAGAGTGGCCCGAAAGGCTGGC
>DASQSO010000098.1:0-17285 GCA_035642335.1 Caulobacteraceae bacterium | reverse complement strand
ACTCATCGCCGGGCCCTCCAACCAGCCCTCGGCGTCCGCTTTTAAGCCGCGAAGTCGGGGTGTCAACGCAACCGAAGCGGCTTTGCCGCGTTTCGCCTGCGGGTTGGATCGCGCTGGCCTTGCGAAGCCGCGCGCGGGTTGTGGGGTCGGGGGGTGTGATCAATCCTATGTCGGGCTCTTCCAAGGCCTCGCTGGCGGGGCTCAGGGTGCTGGTCGTCGAGGACGAGGCCCTAGTCTCGATGTTGCTCGAGGACATGCTGAGCGACCTCGGCTGCGAGATCGTCGGGCCAATCATGCGGCTGCCCGAGGCGCTGCGGATGGCGCAGGACGAAGGCCAGCCCATCGATGTCGCCATCCTGGACGTCAACCTGGCCGGCGAGCGCAGCTTTCCGGTGGCCGAGGCGCTGGAACGGCGTGGCTGCCTGTTCGTGCTGGCCACCGGCTATGACGACGGCGGCATCGAAGAGCGCTGGCGCGCCCGGCCTTTGCTGCGCAAACCCTTCCTGCCGGGCCAGCTCGAAGAAGCCCTGCAAGCGGCCCTGACCGGCGCGCCCGCCTAGCTGCAGGTCTGCAGCGGATTAGACGTCCACCTCGGCGTCCAGGGCGTTGTCCTGGATAAATTCGCGCCGGGGCTCGACCAGATCGCCCATCAGGCGGGTGAACATGTCGTCGGCGTCATCGGCGTGGGTGACCTTCACCTGAAGCAGCGTGCGCGCGCTGGCGTCCAGCGTTGTTTCCCACAGCTGCTCGGGATTCATCTCGCCCAGGCCCTTGTAGCGCTGGATCGAGAGCCCGCGCCGGCCGGCGTCGAAAACCGCCTCGACCAGGTCGAGGGGCCCCCTGATGCGGGCGGTCTTTTCGCGGCGGCGGTAGACCGCCTCGCCGGCGAAGGTCTCGGCCAGGTCGCGGGCGCGTTCGGCCAGGCGGCGGGCGTCCGCCGAATGCAGCAAGAGCCCGTCCAGCACCACGCGTTCGGTGACGCCTCGCCGCGCGCGCGAGAAGACGAAGGCGCCGGCCTCGCCGGCCTCGCCGGTCCAGGGCCCGTCGCCTTCTTCGGCGTAGAGGTCGAGCCGCCTGGCCACGGCCGCCGGATCGGCCGCATTCCCAAGGAGGCCGGCCAGCGCCGCCTGCTCCACCGCGAAGGCCGGCGCGCGGGCGGCGAGCCGCTCGACATTGGCCTGGGCGGCCTTGGCGTTCTGCACCAACTCAAGCAGATCCGCGCCGGCCATCTGCACGCCGCTGGACAGTTCCAGCACCGCGTCCTGGACGCCTTCGTCGATCAGGAAGGCCTCGTACTCGGCGTCGTTCTTCAGGTAGCGCGAGGACTTGCCCTTGGTCGCCTTATACAGCGGCGGCTGGGCGATATAGAGGTAGCCGCGCTCCAGCACCTCCGGCATCTGGCGATAGAAGAAGGTCAGCAAAAGCGTACGGATGTGCGCGCCGTCGACGTCGGCGTCGGTCATCACCACGATGCGGTGATAGCGAATCTTCTCGATGTCGAAATCGTCGCGGCCGATGCCGGCGCCCAGGGCGGTGATCAGGGTGCCGATCTGCTCGGAGCCCAGCATCTTGTCGAAACGAGCCCGCTCGACATTGAGAATCTTGCCCCTGAGCGGCAGGACGGCCTGATTTTCGCGGTTGCGCGCCTGCTTGGCCGAACCGCCGGCGGAATCGCCCTCGACCAGGAAGATCTCGGACTTGGCCGGATCGCGCTCCTGGCAGTCGGCCAGCTTGCCGGGCAGGGACGAGATATCCAGCGCCGACTTGCGCCGGGTGAGTTCGCGGGCCTTGCGCGCGGCTTCCCGCGCCGCGGCGGCTTCGAAGATCTTCTGCACGATGGCGCGGGCTTCGGCGGGGTGTTCCTCGAACCAGGTGGCGATGCCGTCGCTGACCAGCCCCTCGACCGCCGGCCGCACCTCGGACGAGACCAGTTTTTCCTTGGTCTGGGACGAGAACTTGGGATCCGGCACCTTGACCGACAGCACGCAGGTCAGGCCTTCGCGCGCGTCTTCGCCGGTGACCGACATCTTCTCGCGCTTGGCGACGCCCGAGCTCTCGGCATAGGCGGTGACCACCCGGGTCAGGGCGGCGCGGAAGGCGGAAAGGTGCGTGCCTCCATCCCGCTGCGGGATGTTGTTGGTGAAGCACAGCATGGTCTCGTGGTAGCCGTCGTTCCACCACATGGCCATGTCGATCTCGACCTTCTCGCGGCGGCCGCGCACGATGATCGGGTTGGGGTTCAGCGAGGTCTTGGCCTTGTCCAGGTGGCGCACGAAGGCCTCGACGCCGCCGTCATAGTGCAGCACCTCTTCGAAAGGCTCCGCCTCGCGCAGATCCTTGAAGATGATCGAGACGCCGGAATTCAGGAAGGCCAGCTCGCGCAGGCGGTGCTCCAGCGTCTTGCGATCGAACTCGACGGCCGCGAAGGTGGTCAGGGACGGCTGGAAGGTGACCTGGGTCCCGGTCAGGAACTCGCCGTTCTCGCGCCGGGGCGCATCGCCGGTCACCACCAGCGGCGACACCGCGTCGCCGCGCTCGAAGCGCATCTCGTGCGCCTTGCCGTCGCGGTAGATCTTCAGCAGCAGGTAGTCGGAGAGCGCGTTGACCACGGAGACGCCAACCCCGTGCAGGCCGCCGGAGACCTTGTAGGCGTTCTGGTCGAACTTACCGCCGGCGTGCAGCTGGGTCATGATGACCTCGGCCGCCGATACGCCTTCCTCGTGCATGTCGGTCGGGATGCCGCGGCCATCGTCGATAACCGTCGCCGAGCCGTCGGCGTTCAGCGTCACCTCGACCAGGCTGGCGTAGCCGGCAAGGGCCTCGTCGATCGCGTTGTCGACCACCTCGTAGACCATGTGGTGCAGGCCGGAGCCGTCGTCGGTGTCGCCGATATACATGCCCGGCCGCTTGCGCACGGCGTCGAGCCCCTTCAGCACCTTGATGGAATCGGCGCCATAGTCATCACCATTCAGGGCAGAGGGCTCGTCTGGTTGTTCGTCGCTCATCAGTCTTCCAATGCGGCGAGGCGTCCGGCGTCGATGCTGAACCCTTGAGCTCGCCCCTTGAGAGCGGCGAACAGGGGGGCGTCGGTCCCGGACAGGAAGGCTTGCAAGCCTAGCGCCTCGATTTCATCGAAGAGCGCCGCGCGGCGGAAGGAATCCAGGTGCGCGGCGACCTCGTCTAACAACAATATAGGATTCGGTTGGGATTCTGCACGGGAAAGTCGCGAGGCCTGGGCCAGAATCAGGTTCAAAATCAGCGCTTTTTGCTCACCGGTCGAAGATTGCGCCGCCGCCCGGCCCTTTTGTACGTAGCCGACCAGAAGATCGCCGCGGTGGGGGCCGGTGAGCGCGCGTCCGGCGGCGGCGTCGCGGAGCCGCGCGGCGCCAAGCGCGCCAGCCAGCCTCGCCTCGATTTCCTGCTGCGTAACCGCTTCAGCAGCCATGGCCTCCCATTCGCCGGAGAGGGCGAGCGAGGCCCGCGGGAAGGGCCGCTCACCCCGAGCGGCGATCTCGGCCTGGAGCCCCGTCAGCGTGCGGGCGCGGGCGACGGCCATCGCCGCGCCGGCCTTGGCCAGCCGCGTTTCCAGCGCCGTCAGCCAAGCGGGGTCGGCGGGGCTCTCGGCCAAGAGCCGCATCCGCTCGCGCATGGCGCGCTCGTAAGCGGCGACCTGCACGGCATGGCCGGGCTCGCCGGCGAAGACCAGCCGGTCGAAGAAACGCCGCCGTTCGCTGGCCGCCTCGAGGAAGAGGCGATCCTCACGCGGCGTGAGCCAGACCAGGCGCACCAGTTCGGCCAGGCGGCCGGGCTGGGCGTCCTCACCGTCGATCCGCACTGTCCGGCGCGCGGCGGTAGCAGTCTCCAGCCCCGTGCCCAGTTGGACCGGGCCCTCCTCGCCCACCAGTTCCGCCGCGACCGCCCAGGCAAGCCCCTGGGCGTCGGCGGGCTCGCGGCGGCCGACCTCGGCGATGGCCGCGTTGCGCAAACCCCGGCCGGGGATCAGAAAGCTGATCGCCTCAAGCAGATTGGTCTTGCCCGCGCCGTTCTGCCCGAACAGGAAGACCGGGCGCCCGTCAAGGACCAGCGTGGCGCGATCGTAGGATCGGAATTCGGTGAGCGTCAGGCGGCGAAGGACGGTGCGCGGCATTCCCCGTTTCGCCTTTCGTCCCGCCCTATTTTAAGGCCGCTAGACCCTCAGCGGCATCAGCACGTACTGCACGTCCGGGTCGGCCGGATCGAGCACCAGGGTCGGGTCATGCGGCTCGGCGAAACGGAACTCCGCCGTCTCGCCCTGAATCTGGTCGGCGACATCGAGCAGGTAGCGGGCGTTGAAGCCGACCTCGAACGGATCGCCCTCATAGTCCGCCTCGACCTCTTCCACCGCCTGGCCGGCCTCCATGTTGCGCACGGTCAGCACGACCTTGCCGCGCTCGACCGCGACCTTCACCGACCGGCTCTTTTCCTCGGAGATGGTCGACACCCGATCGACCGCCCGGGCGAACATGCCGTTGTCGACGATGAGGACGCGGTTATTGCCTTGCGGGATCACCCGCGGGTAGTCGGGGAAGGCGCCGTCGATCACCTTCGACGTCAGGGCGGCGCGGCCGAAGTCGAAGCGTATCTTCTGGGCCGAGATCTGCACCTCGACGCTCTCTCCGGCGTCTTCCAGCAGGCGCCTGGCCTCCGCCACGGTCTTGCGCGGCACGATCACGCCCGGCGCGCCCGCCGCGCCCTCGGGCGCCGGCATTTCAGCGAGCGCCAGCCTGCGGCCATCGGTCGCCACCGCGCGCAGCTTGGCGACCCCCGCCTCCACCACCGTGTGCAGGTAGAGCCCGTTCAGATAATAGCGCGTCTCTTCGGTCGAGATGGCGAATCGGGTGGTGTCGATCAGCCGGGTCAGGTCCTTGACAGCGATCACGAAGCGGTTGCCGAGGCCGTCGGGCGACATGACCGGGAAATCGCCCGCCGGCAGCACCGGTAGGTTGAAGCGCGAGCGGCCGGCCACGACCTGCAGTCTCGGATCGTCGCCGGAATAGCGCAACTCGACTTCCGAGCCTTCCGGGAGCTTGCGGACGATCTCGTAGAGGGTGTGGGCCGGCGCGGTGATCTGGCCGGCGCCTTCGACGCGGCCGGGCGTCTCATCGATGATCTCCATGTCGAGATCGGTCGCCGATAGCGCCATGGCGTCGCCATCGGCGGCCAGCAGCACGTTGGACAGGATAGGGATCGTATTGCGCCGCTCGACCACGTTCTGCACGTGTCCCAGGGCCTTGAGCAAAGCCGCGCGTTCGATCGAAAGCTGCATCTGGACGTCCGAATCCTGACCGCTGTGGCCCCTACGCCCCCCGCGCGGTCCGTCATCGGGGGGCCTGGAGATTAGCGGAAAACGACGCCTGGGGAAGGGGCCTCAGCCCCGGAGTTTGCGGGTTAGAACCTCAAGGTCGCGGGCCAGTTGCGCGTCGTCGGCCTTGAGCGCCTCAATGCGGCGCACGGCATGCAGCACCGTGGTGTGGTCGCGCCCGCCGAAACGGCGACCGATGTCCGGCAGGGACCGCGTGGTGAGGTGTTTCGTCAGCCACATCGCCGCCTGGCGTGGCCGCGCGATGGCGCGGTTTCGCCGTTCGGAGATCAGGTCGGCCTGCCGCATGCCGTAGTGCTCGGCGACGACTTTCTGGATCTCGTCGACGGTGATCCGCTTTTCGCCGCTGCGCAGGTGCGGGCGCAGTATGGTCTGAGCCTCATCCAAGCTCAGAACGGCGACGCCGGCGCCGGCGCGCGCCACCAGGGTATTCAAGGCCCCCTCCAGTTCGCGGACGCTGTCGGTGAAGCGGTCGGCGAGGAATTCCAGCACCTCGGCGTGGGCGGCGAGCGCGCCCAGGCCCTGCTGCCATGCCAGGAGGTCCAGCTTGCGCTCGAGTATGCCCAGCCGTAGCGTGCGGTCGGCCGGCTCGATGCCGCAGACTAGGCCCGCCTGCAGGTGCGAGCGCAACCGCGGGTCCATCTCGGCCAGTTCGGTTGGCGCGCGGTCGCAGGTCAGCACGACCCGGCGGCCGTCCTGCGTCAGGGCGGCGAGGGTGTGGAAGAGTTCTTCCTGGCTGGACTGTTTGCCGGCGACAAAGTGCACATCGTCGATGAGCAGCAGGTCGGCGGCGCGCAGTTCCTCCTTGAAAGCCGGTCCGGTTTTGTCCATCAGCGCGCGAACGAAGCCCGAAAGGAAGCGCTCGGCGGTCAGGTAGATGACCTTCTTGTCCGACGCATTGCGGCTGGCCTCCCAGGCGATGGCGTTGAGCAGGTGGGTCTTGCCGAAGCCGAACGGGCCGTGGAAAATCACCGGGTTGAAGTGGCCGTCGCTCCACGCCGCCACGCGCTTGGCCATATCGAAGGCGAAGTCGTTGGCGGGACCAGGCACGAAGGTCTCGAAGGTGAAGCGGTCCTGCAGGCAGGCACCCCGCGCCGGGCGCGCGTCGGGCTTGGCGGCGGCGTCGGCCTTGACGGCTGCCGCCGGCGTCTCGACCGGCGCCAACGGGCTTTGCCGATCGCCAGCCGCGGTCTCGAACTCGACCCGCGACTTCAACTCGAGCGGACGGTGCAGCGGATCAGCCTTGCCCCACAGTTCGCTGATCCGCCGCCAGGCGTTGCGACGCACCCAGTCGCGCGCCGTCGCGGTCGGCGTGACCAGCGCCAGGGCGCCATCGGCCGCCTCGCGCAGCGCCGCCTGGCCGAGCCAGGAGCCGTAGGTGGCGTCGCCGAGCTCACCCCTCAGCGCCGCCGCCGCCCTCGTCCAAACTTCGCCGGGTGCACTCCCGCCCATCGTCTGGCCCGCCAATCCCCCATAGCTCATCGTCATCGTGGCCACCCCAGAACCGGTCTCGTTTCCATTTGAAATCCGCTCCGCCCCCCATGGCGTGCGGTGCTGAAATCACGCGCAATGCCTTACTCGCGAGCCGCCCTCTGGCCCCCGATCGCTGATCGTCCGTACTAAGAATGTTACGTGGTAAGTGCTCAACCTAGCCCCCACCCGGGGCCGGTCAACGGGGTTTTTCGTCCTCGCCGAAACTATTTTTCTTGACTCCCAAAAGCCACTCAACGGGCAAGGGAAAGCGAAAAATAGGAGTCTGTTCACTGAACATTATGCCGCAGCCTCTGCCGCGACGGTGTCTTTGCGCCAACACCTGGAGTCTCGCAATAGTGCCTAGAAATACAGGTATTTAATTCGACGGCAGGGACTCTAAGCTACGGCGAGCGATTTCAGCCGCGCCGCCAGGCGCGACACTTTGCGCGCGCCGGTGTTCCTGTGCACCACGCCCTTGCCCACCGCGCGCATCAGCTCGGACTGGGCTTCGATAAAGGCCTTAGTGGCGGCGGCGGCATCGCCGCTGGTGACCGCCTCTTCGAACTTGCGGAGATAGGTCCGGACGCGCGAACGGCGCGCCTTGTTGACGTCGGTTCTGCGCGCGATCTTGCGGATCGATTTCTTCGCGCCGGGCGTATTGGCCATACCGTATGGAGCCTCGATGGCGGGGCCGCCGAGCCTGGCTCGCCCCTCGGAATTTCAGGAGTGCGCGCATATACGGGAAGGCCGTCCCAGGGTCAATCGACGGCGTCGCCTCAGTTTCCTCTGAACGCCGGCTTGCGCTTCTCGAGGAAGGCGGCCATGCCCTCCTTCTGGTCTTCGAAGGCGAACAGCGAGTGGAACAACCGCCGCTCCAGCTTGACGCCCTGGGCAAGCGGCGTCTCGAAGGCGGCGTTGACCATTTCCTTGGTCAGCATGACCGCATTCGGCGACATCGCCGCTATGGTCTGGGCGGCGGCCATGGCCTCGTCCATCAGCTTGTCCAGCGGCACGACGCGGCTGACCAGGCCGGCGCGCTCAGCCTCGGCGGCCTCCATCATCCGGCCGGTCAGAACCATGTCCATGGCCTTGGCCTTGCCGACGAAGCGCGGCAGGCGCTGGGTGCCCCCGGCGCCGGGTGAAACGCCCAGGGTGATCTCCGGCTGGCCGAACCTGGCGTTCTCGGCGGCGATGACGAAGTCGCACATCATGGCGAGCTCGCAGCCGCCGCCCAGCGCATAGCCGGCCACCGCCGCGATCACCGGTTTGCGGCAGCGGGCCACCTGCTCCCAGTTGCGGGTGATGAAGTCCTCGCCATAGACCTCGGCATAGGACTTGGAGGCCATCTCGGTGATGTCGGCGCCGGCGGCGAAGGCGCGCTCGGAGCCGGTGAGGATGATGACGCGCACGCCGGCGTCGGTCTCCGCCGCGACCAGAGCCTCGGTCAGCTCGTTTGCCAGCTGGTCGTTCAGGGCGTTCAGCGCCTTGGGGCGGTTCAGCCGGACGAGCCGCACGGCCCCATGGGTTTCGACGATCAGGGTCTCATAGGTCATCGCCGCTCCAGTCCTCTTGCCACGCGTCAGGGTCCATCGACCGAAACCCCCTGCGCACGCAAGAGGGCCGGCACGCTGCCGGGACCGACCAGATGGCCGACCCCGACGATCATGACCGCCTCGCCCCGCCCTTGCAGCCGCGCGCGAATCGCGGCTGCCCAGCGCCGGTTGCGATCGACCACCAGCGACCGGTAGACCCCGGGCGCCGACTTGATCATTGGGTCGAGCGCTTCTCGGACGATGCCCGGTGCGTCGCCGTCCATCCAAACCGTCACCACCCGCTCATAGCTTGCGGGCCCGTCGTCCAGCTCGCCAAGGGTCTCCTCCAGCGAGGCGATCTGGTCGGAAAGCGGGGCGTTTGAGAGGAACCTGATCTGCTCCTCGGCGGTTTCGAAGGCGCGGCGCGGCACCGCCGGCGGGACAAGGCCGGCGATCTGGCGCTCGACGCCGTCTTCCTGCAGCGCCCCTGCCTGGCGATAGACCGCCAACGACAGGGTGATCTCCGCCAGCCAGGGGCGCAGGCGATCGAGGCCCTCGACGCTGACGCCACAGCTCTCGGCGACCTTGGCCAGACGGCCGCGGCTGGCGGGCGACAGCTGGGCGCTCAGGCTCTCGCCGGGGGCCTGCATGCCCTGCTTGCCGGCCAGCCGCCAGGCGGTCAGGCTGGAAGCGTCATCGAGCGGGATCTCGAACCAGAGATCGCTGGCCTTGGCCAACGCCCGCTTCAGCGTCGGCGGCTCCCAGTCCAGGCCCGGCGGCAAGATATGCACCGAGCCGAACAACACGATAGTCGCATGCGGCCCGTGCACCACCCAGACAGGCGGCTGGGCCGAGGCGGCGCCGGCGAGGAGCCAGATGAGCAGGCCGGCCAGCGCGGACATGAAGCGGCGCATCATCGCCATCGAATCTACGCGGACGGGCAGCCTGAGGCTAGCGCTGACAGGACGGGCAGTAGAAGGTCGAGCGGCCGGCCTGGACGATGCGTTCAACGACCCCCGCGCAGCCAAGCCCCAGGCAGGGCTCGCATTCGCGGCCATAGACCTTGAACCGGTGCTGGAAATAGCCCAATGCGCCGTCGGCGCCAGCATAGTCGCGCAGGGTCGAGCCGCCGGCCTCGATCGCCTCCTCCAGCACCGCCTTGACCGCGCTCGCCAGCTTGTTCAGGGCGCGAAGACTGATCTCTCCAGCCGGCCGCAACGGCGAAAGGCGCGTCTGAAAGAGCGCTTCACAGACATAGATGTTGCCGAGGCCGGCGACGATGCGCTGATCCATCAGGCTGGCCTTGACGCTCTGCCGCCGGCCGGCGAAGGCGCGGGCGAGGTGGGCGCCGGTGAAGTCCGGGCCGAGCGGCTCGGGCCCAAGCCCGGCGAACCAGGGATGGACACTCAACTGGGCGGAGGCGATCAGCGCCATGTAGCCGAAGCGCCGCGGGTCGAAATAGGTGACGCGGGCGGCGGTGTCGGTCTCGAAGACCACATGGGCGTGTTTGGGATCGGCCGGCGAGGCGTAGACGAATTCGCCGGGCCGCCGCGTGGTCTCAAGACCCGCCACCTCGAAACGACCGCTCATGCCCAGATGCATCACCAGGGTGTCGCCGCGGTCGAGCGGCGCAAGCAGGTATTTGGCGCGCCGGTCGAGCCGCTCGATGCGCGCGCCGGTGAGCCGCTGGACGAAACCTACCGGGAGCGGAAAGCGCAGATCGGGCCGCCGCGCCTCGACGCGGGCCAGCCGTGCGCCGGCCAGCGCCGGTTCAAGGCCGCGGCGGACGGTTTCGACCTCGGGAAGCTCGGGCATGACCCCCCTATGCCACTGAATGGGGCGCCACGTCGTTCTTGAACCCAAGTCGCCCTCCGAGCGTGCGGGATGACGCGGGACGCAGGTGAGGTTAAAACGCAGGGCCATGAGCCAAGCCAGCGCTTCCTTCGGTTTCAAGGACATCGACCCGGCCGAGAAACCGCGGCTGGTGCGCGGGGTGTTCGACTCCGTCGCCCGGCGCTACGACCTGATGAACGACCTGATGAGCGCCGGCGTGCACCGAGTGTGGAAGGACATCGCCGCGATTCGGCTCAACCCGCAGCCCGGCGAGACCATCATCGACTGCGCCGGTGGCACCGGCGACATGGCCCGGCGGTTGGCGAAACTGGCGGACGGTGCACGCAAGCGGCGCGGCGGCGCGGCGGCCGAGGTGATTGTCATCGACTACAACGCCGAGATGCTGGGCGCCGGCCGCGAGCGCCAAACCGCGCCGGAGATTGTCTGGAGTGTCGGCGACGCACAGGCCCTGCCGCTGCCGGACGCCGCCGCCGACGCCTACATGATCGCCTTCGGCATCCGCAATGTGGCCGATGTCGGCAAGGCTCTTGCCGAGGCGCGCCGGGTGCTGAAGCCCGGCGGCCGGTTCGTTTGTCTGGAGTTCTCCAAGCCGGTGACCGAGGCGTTGGCGTCGGCCTACGACGCCTACTCCTTCAAGGTCATCCCCCAGGTCGGCGAATGGGTCGCCGGTGACCGCGAGGCCTATCAATACCTAGTCGAGAGCATCCGCCGGTTTCCCGACCAGGCGACCTTCGCCGGCATGATGCGCCAGGCCGGGTTCGGCCGCGCCGCCTGGACCAATCTGACCGGCGGTGTCGCCGCCGTGCACCAGGGCTGGGCGATCAGCGCTCCATGAGCGATGTGGCGGCGTTTGGCCGACTGATCGTCGTGGGCTGGGTGCTGGTCCGCGCCGACGCGCTGATTCCGCGCGAGATCGATCCTCTGTTGCCGCCGTCCAGTCGGACCCTGGCGCGCGCCTTGCGCCTGTTCAGCGGGCCGGAGGCCCGGCGCGGGCGCCCGGGTGAGCGGCTGGCGCGCGCCTTCGAGCGACTGGGACCGGTCTCGATCAAGCTGGGCCAGGTGCTCTCTACCCGCGCCGATATCTTCGGCCGGACCTTCGCCGAGGATCTGTCCAAGCTGAAGGACCAGCTGCCGCCGTTTCCGACCGATCTGGCTAGGGCGGAGGTGGTCGCCTCCCTCGACCGGCCGCTGGCCTCGATCTTCGCGGAATTCGGCGATCCCATCGCCGCGGCTTCGATCGCCCAGGCCCATCCCGCCACCCTGCTCGACGGCCGGCGCGTGGCCGTCAAGGTGCTGCGGCCAGGCATCGAAATCCGCGTCGGCCGCGATGTCGAGGCCCTGCGGCTGGCCGCGGCCATGGTCGAGCGCCACGTGCCGCCCGCGCGCCGTCTTGAGCCCATCCTTCTGGTCGAAACCGCCGCGCGGGTGCTGGAACTGGAGCTGGATCTGCGGTTCGAAGCCGCGGGCGCCAGCGAACTCGCCGAGGTGATGACCGAGGATGGGTTCATGCGCGCGCCGCCGGTGGTCTGGCAGGGGGTCGGCAAGCGGGTGCTGACTCTGAGCTGGGCCGAGGGCATGGCGCTGACCGATCCCGCGTCCCTCGATCAGCCTGGCCTCGACCGCAAGGGGCTGGCCGACAACCTGGTGCGCGCCTTCCTGGCCCAGGCCCTGGACCACGGCGTCTTCCACGCCGACCTGCACGAGGGCAACCTGTTCGTCGGCCCGCCGGCGGTGCTCACGGCGGTGGATTTCGGCATCATCGGCCGACTGGACGCCAACGCCCGCAAGCATCTGGCCGAGATCCTGTGGGGATTTCTCCAGCGCGACTACATGCGCGTGGCGAGGGCACACTTCGACGTCGGTTATGTGCCGGCGCACCATTCGGTTGAAGCCTTCGCCCAGGCGCTGCGGGCCGTGGGCGAGCCTAATGTCGGCCAGCCGGCGGGCGCGGTCTCCATGGGTCGACTGCTCGGCCTGCTCTTCGAGATCACCGCCCTTTTCGACATGCGTCTGCGCCCGGAACTGGTGCTCCTGCAGAAGACCATGGTCACGGTCGAGGGCGTCGCCCGCCGGCTCGATCCCGGCCACAACCTCTGGGCCGCCGCCGAGCCGGTGGTCAGCCGCTGGATCGCCCGCGAACTCTCCCCGGTCGCCCGCATCCGCGAGTTGGCCAACGACGCCACAAGGGCGCTGAAGGCCATCGCGCGCATGGGCGAGCCGGCGACCGCGACCGCGGTAGTGGTCGAAACCGAGACCCGCGGGTTGACTGGGGCCTGGTGGTTCGCGATCGGCGCCGCGGCGTCGGGACTGGCCTTCGCCGCGGCGAGCTTATTGCTGAACCGCTAGCCCAGCCTGAACCGCTAGCCCTGATCGGCGGACGAGTCGCGATCACCGCCGGACCGGCGGCTGTAGCTGCGTCCGCCGTTCCGATCCGACTGATCACCGTCATCGGCCTGGCGCGCCACCTGCTCGTCCCAATAGGCCTTACCGGCCTGAGGCTTGAACATGGTCCTCGGCGCGCCGTCCTTGGTCACCACCGCGAAGATGTTGCGCTTGGGATCGTAGAGCAGCTTGTCGCCGTTTTTGCGCGTCAAGGTGAGGGCGTCCTTCGGCGGCGAGGTGGTGAAGGCGTGAGCCTTGGCCACGAAGTCGTCGAGGTTGCTGGCGCCGAAATCGGCGCCGTCGCGCTGGAACTGATAGTTGGCGTTCTCCTCGGCGGTATGCCGGCGATTGGCCGCCCACATGGGCTTGCCGTCGACCAGGGCCACCGGCTCGCGCCCGGCGTCGCCGCGGTCGGAGCCCTCACTCGAATTCAGCACGCTGTGGCCGTTGTCGGCCGCTACCGTGGTGTCGGCGGACGCCGCGGCGGCGGTGTGGTCGCGCGCCGCGGTCGCTGAACCGCCATCACAGCCACTGATCGTGATCGCCGCGCCGGCCAACAGCGCCGCGACAGCGACGTAACTCAAGGTCTTTCCCATAGCCCCAGTTCTCCCTTAAGGCGCTTATGGAACAAACTAAGAACAACTTTGCGGGTTTGTCCAGCCCTTCTTGAAACGCTAATGAGCGGGCGCATTCCGGCGAGGCGGCGAATACGTGAGCGACAAGCGGGTCCTTCTGATCGTGGGTGGTGGAATCGCCGCCTACAAGGCGCTGGAGTTGACGCGGCTGCTGCGCAAGGCCGGCATCGGCGTTCGGCCGATCCTGACCCGCGCCGGCGCCCAGTTCGTCACCCCGCTGTCCCTCGCCGCCCTGGCCGAGGACCGGGTCTATGACGAGCTGTTCTCGCTGACCGACGAGGCGGAGATGGGCCACATCGAGCTGTCCCGCTCGGCCGATCTGGTCGTCGTCGCCCCCGCGACCGCCGACCTGATGGCCAAGGCCGCCGCCGGCCTGGCGGACGATCTCGCCTCGACCACCCTCCTGGCCACCGACAAGCCGGTGCTGATGGCGCCGTCGATGAACGTGCGCATGTGGGAGCATGCGGCCACCCGGCGAAACCTGGCGACCTTGAGGGCCGACGGGGTCACCATCATCGGCCCCGACGAGGGCGCCATGGCCTGCGGCGAATTTGGCCCTGGCCGCCTGGCCGAGCCCCAGGCGATCTTCGACGCCGTCCTGGCCGCCCTCGAAGGCGGCGCGGCCAAGCCGCTGGCCGGCAAGCGCATCCTGGTCACCGCCGGCCCCACCGCCGAGCCGATCGATCCGGTGCGCGTCCTGACCAACCACTCCAGCGGCAAGCAGGGCTACGCCATCGCCGAAGCCTTGGCGCGGCTGGGGGCGGAGGTGACCATGGTCTCCGGCCCGACCGCCCTGCCCGCGCCGCATGGCGTGAAGCGGGTCATGGTCGAGACCGCGCTGGAGATGCTGGCGGCGGCCAAGGCGGCCCTGCCCGCGGATGTCGCCGTCTGCGTCGCCGCGGTCGCCGACTGGCGCGCCGACGAGGTGTTCGGCGTCAAGCTGAAGAAGGGAAAGGACGGCCCGCCCGCCATCCGGCTGGTGGAGAACCCCGACATCCTCGCCACCATCGCCGCCGCCGGCCCCAACCGGCCGCGGCTGGTGATCGGCTTCGCGGCCGAGACCGGCGACCTGGAGGCCCACGCGCGCGCCAAGCTGGCCCGCAAGGGCTGCGACTGGATCGTCGCCAACAATGTCGCCGACGACGGCGTCATGGGCGGGGATGAGAACGAGGTGCTGATGGTCTATCCGCAAGGGCTGGACGCCTGGCCGCGCATCGCCAAGACCGAGGTCGCCCGCCGCCTGGCCGCGCGGATCGCCGAGGATCTGGCGTGAACCCCTCCATCGAAATCGTCCGCATGCCTCACGCGGAGGGTCTGCCCCTGCCGGCCTATGAGACCGCCCATGCCGCTGGCATGGACCTGCGGGCCGCCGTCGCCGAGGACGCGCCGCTGACCTTGCGCCCCACTGAGCGCGCCGCCGTGCCGACCGGCCTGACCATGGCTATCCCGCCAGGATTTGAGGGTCAGGTGCGACCGCGTTCGGGCCTGGCGCTGCGCGCCGGCGTCACCTGCCTGAACACGCCGGGCACCGTCGATGCCGACTATCGCGGCGAGGTAAAGGTGATCCTGATCAATCTCGGCGAAGAGGATTTCACCGTCCGGCGCGGCGACCGGATCGCCCAACTGATCATCGCGCCGGTGACCGGCGCCGCCTGGAACGAGGTTACGACGCTGGACGCGACCGCGCGCGGCGCCGGCGGCTTCGGGTCCACCGGCGGCCGCTGAGGCCGGCTTAGGACTTGTGTCAGAAATGTGGCGCCTAAGTGACTGAATTCCTATATTTTCCATATTAGTTCTATTTTTGTTCTTGATCCGCCCCAGAGGCCATGCTGGTGTTGTGGATAAGTCGGGGAGCTTTTCATGGTTGCGCGGGTCGTCACGGTGGCCTTCCAGGGCGTGGAAGCGCGGCGCGTCGACGTGGAAGTGCAGCTGACCAACGGCGAATTCCACTTCACCGTCGTCGGCCTCGGCGACAAGGCGGTGACCGAAAGCCGCGAACGGGTGCGGGCGGCCTTCACCGGCCTCGGCCTGGCGTTGCCGGGCAAGCACATCGTGGTCAATCTGGCGCCCGCCGACCTGCCCAAGGAGGGCAGCCACTACGACCTGCCCATCGCGCTCTCGATCATGGCCGCCATGGGCGTCATCCCGCCGGACGCCCTGAGCGACTGGGCGGCCGTCGGCGAGCTTGGCCTGGACGGACGGATCGCCGCCGTCGCCGGGGTGCTGCCCGCCGCGGTAGCCGCCAGCGCCATGGGGCTGGGCCTGATCTGCCCGGAAGCCTCGGGGCCCGAGGCCGCCTGGGTGGGCGATTGCCGGGTGCTGGCGCCGCGGTCGCTGATCTCGCTGGTCAATCATTTCCGCGGCGTGCAGGTGATGGGGCCGCCAACGCCGGGCCCGGCGCTGGACGGCCCGCCGACAGCCGACCTGCGCGACGTCAAGGGCCAGGAGGGCGCCAAGCGGGCGCTGGAGATCGCCGCGGCCGGCGGTCACAACCTGCTGTTCATCGGCCCGCCGGGCTCCGGCAAGTCGATGCTGGCCCAGCGCCTGCCGGGCCTTCTGCCGCCGCTATCGCCGACCGAGCTGCTGGAGACCTCCATGGTGCATTCGGTGGCCGGGCTGATCGCGCGCGGGGCTCTCACCCGCGCTCGGCCCTTTCGCAGCCCGCACCATTCCGCCTCCATGGCGGCGCTGACCGGCGGGGGCCTGCGCGCCAAGCCTGGTGAGGTCTCGCTGGCGCACAATGGTGTGCTCTTCCTGGATGAACTGCCGGAATTCACCGCCCAGGCCCTGGACAGCCTGCGCGCGCCGCTGGAAACCGGCGAGGTGGTCGTGGCCCGCGCCAACGCCCACATCCGCTATCCGGCCAGGGTGCAACTGGTGGCGGCGATGAACCCCTGCCGCTGCGGTCACGGCGGGCTCGGGCGCGGCGCCTGCGGACGCGCGCCGCGCTGCCAGCAGACCTATCAGAGCCGCATTTCCGGTCCGCTGCTCGACCGCATCGACCTGCAGGTCGAGGTTCCGCCGGTGACCGCGACCGATCTGGCCCTGCCCGCCGCCGCCGAGGGCACGGCCGAGGCCGCCGCCCGCGTCGCCCAGGCGAGAGCCGCGCAAGTCCAACGGGCGCAATCCGCCGGCGAAGACACGGCGACGATCAACGCCCGCGCCGACGGCGGCTTTCTGGAGCGCATCGCCGCCCTCGATCAGCCGGCCGCGGCGCTCCTGTCCCGCGCCGCCGAGGCCAACGGCCTGACCGCGCGCGGCTGGACCCGCACGCTGAAGCTCGCCCGCACCATCGCCGACCTGGACGGCGCAAGCGCCGTGCGCCGCCTGCACGTGGCCGAGGCGCTGATCTACCGCCGCGTTGGGCCGGCGGCTGAAATGGCTGGGATGCGGACCTGAACCAGCCCGTTTGACCGAACGTTAAGCCGCAGGGTGTTAGGCTCGCCGCAACAAGCGACAGACCCTCCCCCAAACGGCATCCCGCTTGAGCAGCTGGCGGCGCTGAGTCATGAGTTCCGCACCCCCCTGAACGGGGCGCCGCCGTGGACCGGCGCCGGCTGGACGGCCGCCCACAAGCACGCCAAGCTCGCCGGCTAGAGTCGGGGCGATCGGCCCGCGATGGCAGGGGCCGGTCATGTCGCAGAAGATCGTCGAGCCGCAGGCCGCCGTAGAGCCGCCGCGTAAGCGCCGACTGGCCGATGTGATCCGCGAGCTGCGCCGGCCCAAGGTGGCGCTGATGCTGGTGCTAGGCATCTCGTCCGGCCTGCCCTTCGCCCTGATCGGCAATACCCTCGCCTTCTGGCTCAAGGACGCCCACGTCGGCCTGGCCGCGATCGGCTTCGTCTCCTGGGTCGGCCTGACCTATTCGATCAAATTCGTCTGGGGCGCCCTGGTCGACCGCATCAAGGCTCCGGTAATCGCGCGCCTGGGCCGCCGCCGCAGCTGGATGATGCTCAGCCAGGTCATCGCCGGCGCCGGTCTGGTCGGCATGGGCCTGACCGATCCGAAGGCTGAGTTCTGGCCTTTCGTGGCGCTGGCTTTCGTCGCGGC